>SLSP01000237.1 GCA_007130345.1 Thermoflexales bacterium | reverse complement strand
GCGCGGGAGACCTGCACCGTGCGCTGCGACGAATCCGCGACCTCTTGCGCCCGGACGATGGCCTGCTCGGAGATGGTCTTGACCTCATCGACGGTGGTGGTGGTCTGGGTGATGGCGGCGGATTGCTCGCTGGCCCCGGAGGCTTGCTGCGTGGTCGCCGCGAGAATCTCGGCGGACGCGCTGGCGAGGTTGTTAGCCGCTTCCTGCATATTGCCCAACATCGCGCGCAGGCTGGCACTGAGCGAGTTCAGGTTGTTCTTGAGCGTGTCGAAGTCACCCTGGTACTGCTTGGTGATCGCGGCGGGGATTTCACCGCGCGCCATCTGATCCACGTAGTTGGCGGCGTCGTTCAGCGGGTCGATGACCGCGTCGAGCGTGGCATTGAGGCCCAGGACGATGTCGGCATACGCGCCGTGGAACTTGCCGGCGTCGCCGCGCGTCTCCAGTCGTCCAGCGACGGCAGCATCGGTGAGCATGCCGGCTTCAACGATGAGGCCGTTGAGCGCGTCGATGCACAGATTGAGATTGAGCTTGATCTCGTTGAAGTCGCCCCGGTACTGGTCGGTGATCTTCTCCGGGATGTCGCCCTTGCTGATGCGATCCACGTACTCGGCGGCGACGTTGAGCGGGCCGATGACGGCGTTGAGCGTCTCGTTGATGCCCTGGACGATGCGGCGATACTCGCCCTCGAAGCGGGTCGGGTCAGCGCGGGTGTCGAGCTGCCCGGCGACGGCGGCATCCACCAGCATTGTGACGGCAGCGGTCATCTCGTTCAGGCTGGCTTTCATTTCCACCATCGCGTGACCCATCAGGTCGGTCTCGCCCTCTGGCTGGATGTCCACGGAAAGGTCGCCGCGCGCGATGCCCTGCATCGTCGTCGCGCCGCGCTTGAAGTAGGCGATCAGATTGGAGAAAGCGTTGCCGATGTCGCCCAGTTCGTCGCCGCGCGCGTTGATGTTGGCGATGGCGCGGGTGTCCATCCCGGCGAGGGTGGCATCGCCGACGGCCAGGCGTTGCGCGCCCTGAGTAAGCAGGTCGATGGGTTGCGCCAGAGAGCGGGCGAAGAAGTACGCAATCGCCACAACAACCAGCGCCGCGCTCACCGCCACCGCGCCGAGGATCAGCGCCAGGCTGTTAGCCGGTTGCATTACCTCATCCACGTCGACTTTGCTGAGGATGGCCCAGTGGAGGCCGGGGATGTCCAGTTGGTCGTAGACGACGAAGACCTGGTTGCCGATGGAATCGGTGCTGATCACGCGATCTGCCGCGCTGGCGCTCTGTCCGGCCATCGCCGCGTCGATGTAATCAACGGAGATAGGGTGGCCGATGACATAGACGCCGGGGTTGATGGTGAGGATGTCGTTGCGGAAACTTTGGACGCCATCCGCCCCCTTGCCGACCAGATAGACTTCGCCGGAGTCGCCCATGCCGGTGCGCTCGTGCATCATCGCGTTGATCTGGTCATTGGGCAACTGCAACGCCACCAGCAATTCCACCGCGCCGAAGTTATCGAGGATCGGCAGCGCGATGAAGGCGGCCTGATCTCCCCCGCTCGGTTCGTAGGGGGCGAAGTCGGCGATGCCATAGCGCCGGCTCTCCATAACCTGACGCACCAGCGCGCCCAGGTTGGAGGTGCGATAGGGGCCGGTCAGGATGTTGGTCTCATAATCGGACTCTCTGCGCACGCTGTAAAAGATGAACCCGTCGGGGTCAATGAGGAATAAGTCGTAGTAACCGTACTCGTCAATATAGTAGGTGAAGTAGTCGCGGTCACTGCCGGTTAAGGTGGGGACGATGATCTCTTCCAGCGCCTGGGTGGTGTAGATGGCCCAATGGAGGCCGGGGATGTTCAGCGGCGCGTAGGCGGTCAATTCCAGGTCGCCGGTAGCGCCCACTTTAGTCGCCAGATCGGTGATCCCGGCCAGCGCCTCCTGGATATACTCATCATCGCCCGCGCGCTCGCCGCCGAACACGCCAGGCTTGACGACGCGGTCGTTGCGGTAAGTGACCACGCCATTGTGCTGACCCATCAGGTAACTCTCGCCGGTCGTCCCCAGGCCGCTGCGATCTTGCATAATCGCGTTGAGTTGATCGGTGGGGATGCGGAAGGCGAGGTAGCCCTGGAGCGTGCCGGTGATGTCGCGCAGTTGGGCCATCATAAACCCGGCCGTCTCCCCGTCCACGTAAGGCGCGAAGTCCACCACGGCGAGGTCTTCCGCGCCCATTGTCTGGGCTTGCTGGAACGCCGCGCCCAGGCTGGTCGCGTGCAGTTCAGAGTCGAGGATAGCCCGGCCTAGCGCGTGGGTACGTTGCACCGAGTAGACCACATCGCCATCCTGGTCAATCAGATACAGGTCGCGCCAGCCGTTAAGCGTGACGGCGTTCTGAAAGCGCGCGTCATATTGCGCGGCGACGGCTTGCCACGCGGCGGTGTTGACGCGCCGCCCGGCGTCTTCAAACGCCTGGTCGAAGGCCAGCATCGCTTCAAGCGTGTCGGGCGCGTCCTTGAGCACGAGCAGGTCATTGCGCAAGCCCTCGAAATACCCCACGACGCGCTCGGCCTTGTTATTCTGCGTCGCGTGGAGCGTGTCGAAGCCAGCCTCTTGGAGCGCGCGCGCCGTATTCGCCAGCACGGTGATGTCGCTCTGGCGCTCGGCGAAGTAGTCCTCAAGCTGATGCCGCTTGATGGTCTTCACCGCGTCCAGTTGCTCGAACGCTTGCGCCTGGAGCGCCTGCCGCGATTGCATAATGCCCAGGCCAGTAGCAACGATTAGCGGAACCAGACCGACCAGCAGGAACAATAAGATGAGCTTCGGTTGCATTTTGAGACGGTTTAGAAACGACATGGTGAGCCTCCTTGTGAATGGCAAATACTTTATGACACTAACCAAATAGCAAATGGCACTAACCGAATTACGAATGATGCTTCTACTGAAAGAACCCTAAAAAATCCGATTTTTTAGAAACTTGATACGAGATGTAGGTTTTCCGCGTGCGAATTTCATATATTTAGGTGGTCGTGTGTGGAAAAATCGGATTTTTGGACTTTTTTCAGGGGACTCAATGATGCTTCCAAAATCGAAAATCAGCGCTGCCAGGTATAATTCCCTAAATAATCGGTGGTAAAGCGCATTTTCTCCCAAAACCCGCCGGCTTCGGGGCGGACTCTATCGGCGACGATGGCGGCGTACTGGTTCTGGAAGGCCGCGATGGCCTGTTGCGCGAAGCCCTGCCCCTGGAATTCCGGGAAGATGGAGAGGGAGTAGACGGTGAGCGTACCGCTGTCAATGCGGACGCGGACTTTGCCCACCCGCTGCCCGCCCGCGTCCAGGTTGAACCAGGTGTAGTCGGAGACGCGGCTGAAGGCATGGTCTTGTTGAATGCGTAATGCTTCGTGAGTCATAATATTGCGTATTGCGTAGTCCGTATTCCGTATACTTGATTCGACATTCCCTATTCTGCATTCCAAATTCCCAATTTTTCGCCACACCTGCCCCGCGCTGCTCACCTGTTCGAACATCCCGCCGAGTCCTGCCGGGAGCTTCTGCGTCTGCTCTGTGACCAGGAAGCCGCCAGGGGCCAGGGCCGCGTGGAACATCTTGATCACGGCGACGCGCTCCTCCGGCGTGAAGTGCAGCAGCACGTTCTTGCACACGATCAGGCCGAACCCGTCGCGTGGGGGGCGGAGCGTGAGCAGGTCGTGCTGCTGATATTCCACCGCCTTGCGGAGTTCCGGCGCGATCTGGTGGCGCGGTTCGCCGTGGGGGCCGGGTTCCGCCAGCCGCGTGAAGTAGCGTTCCAGCAGCTCCGCCGGGATGCGCTCCACGCCGCGCTCGCCGTAGACGCCGCGCCGGATCGTCTCGCCGAAGTCGCCGCTTTCGTCAATGTCGGTGGCAAGGATGCGCGCGTTGCGGAACAGGAACGGCCCCATATTCTCGCGCAGTACGATGGCGAGCGAGTACGGCTCCGGTCCCATCGCGCAGCCCGCGTCCCAGATGTGAATGTACATGTGCCGCTTGAGCGCCGGGATGACGCACTCGGCAATCAAGTCTAGCGTTTGTCGGTCGCGGAAAAAATAGGTGAAGGCCATCAGGCCACCTCTTCGTGAACCACGAGCCGCTCGTCGGCCAGGAGCGCGCGCAAGTCCAGCACGATGAGCAGGTGTCGGTGGTCGTCCCGGCCGTTGCCGTGGCCCTGAATCTCAAGCTCGTTGACGATGCCGCGCACGTAGTCCTGGGGGATGCCGCGCACGACCTCATCCACGGCCTGGATGCGCGTGATGGGGAGCGAGACCACGTCCAGCACCTCGTCGGCCAGCAGCGCCAACTCCATCTCCGGCGTCTCGATGACCACCAGGTAGGGCTGTGTTGGCCCCGCCCCGTTTTTCTCCCCGTCCGCCAGGCCCAGGTAGGCGCGCAGGTCGAAGACGGAGAGCACGCGCCCCCGGATGTTGGCGACGCCCATAATCCACGCCGGGACGCGGGGCACGCGCGTGATCTGCGTGGCCGGGCGGATGCGGAAGATGTACCGCGCTTCCAGTCCGTATAGCTCGCGTCCCAGGCGGATCAGCACCAGTTCGAGGTGCTGGCCCTGATCCTCGCTGGCCGGGACTTGGGCCAGTTGCCGGGCGCGCTGGGCCAGAATCTCCTGGAATTTGCCCGTCGCTTGCGCATCGGCAGAGCTTTCTAGCTCCTGGAGCGTGTCGGCCAGTTGTTGGCGCAGGCCGCCCCAATCGAAGGTGTCGTTGCCGCCATTGTTTCGTCGTTCCATTGCTAACCTCGCTTGGCCGCTTGCGTGCAAGTGACCTGGTAGATTTCCATATCACCTTTACCCTTGACCGGGACTGTGCCGAGGGATTGACCCTGGCAGCGGTTGGCGACGCGCTCCCAGGCTTGCCGGCTCAGGTTGAGGGCATTGATGGCGCCATGACTTTCGACGCGCTGCGCGGTGTTCACGGTGTTGCCCCACACGTCGAAGAGATACTGACGGCGGCCCACCACCCCTGCCATCACCGGCCCCACGTGGACGCCGATGCGCACGTTCCATTGCGCCGGCAATTCTTGCGCCACCGGCAGCATCTCCAGACCGCAGCGCACGCAACGCTCCACGGGGTTCTCAACTGCCGTGAGCATCCCCGCCGTCGCCAGGAAGGCGTCGCCCATCGTCTTGATCTTGAGCAGGCCGTGCTGCATGGCGATGCTCTCGTAGGCTTCGGCCATCAGTTGCAAGTTGATAAAGATCTCTTCCGGCGAGTGGCTGTTGCAGTAGGGCGTGAAATCCACCACGTCGGCGAAGAGGACGGCCACGTCGGGATACAGCCGGGGCTTGACCATGCCCGTCTCTTGCAGTTCCTCTACAATCTCGTGCGGCATAATCACGTGCAACAACTCATCGAAGCGGGCGCGCTCGCCCTCAATCTGCCGCATATACTTGAATTCCTGGTCGCGCAGGCGTTTCTTTTCCAGACACGCGGCGACGCGCGCGTGGAGCAGCACCGCGTTGAAGGGCTTGGCGAGATAGTCCTCCGCGCCCATCTCGATGCACGCGGCGATTTTGTCGATATCGTCCAGCGCAGAGACGATGATCACCGGGATGTGGCTCAGTTCCGGGGTGTCCTTGAGCATCGCCAACACCTGATCCCCGTTGAGTTCCGGCATTTCCATATCCATAATGATCAGGTCGGGATGCAAGGCGCGCGCCATCTCGATGCCTTGCCGCCCGTTGGAGGCCAGTACCGTGTTCAGGTTCTCCTGATCCAGCAACGTGTGCATGTACATCGCCTGGGTCGGGCTGTCCTCCACCACCAAAACGGTGGGGACGCCGTTCCCGGACGAGTGCGGAGTGCGCGTCGCGGTCTTGAGATACTCTTTAACGGTGATCAAAGCCTTTCCCTTTCAAACGAGAAGCGTCAGAAGCCTGCCATCTGCCATTTGCCATTTGCCATTCGCTACTGCTCGCGCGCCTCGGCTTCCCATTGTTGGGCTTGCCGAGTGATAGCCTCGCGGAGCCGGTTGACGGTGATCCCGCCGGTGCCGGGCACGACTTTGCTGCCGGGTTGCCCGTTGAGCAGCCGGCGGGTGTTATCCAGCGACTTGAGGGCCTGGCGGAGCTTCCCGGCGTGGTGATAGAGGTCGGCCAACCCGTAATGCCCCCGGATGGAGTTGTGGTTGAGGTAGACGACCTTCTTCATCGCGCGGATGGCCTCCTCCACTTTCCCCTGATGTTGCAGCACCAGCGCCAGCGTGTAGTAGGCTTCCAGCAGCAGCTTGTCGCGGTCGGTGGCCTTCTCGCACCAGCGGATGGCCTCATCCCAGCGGCCCAGGTTGGCGCACGCCTTGCCGAGCAAGGCGCACGCGGCGGCGGCTTGGGGATGAGCGGCCACGTAATCGAGCAGCAGGTCTCGCGCCTGAGCGGAGTGGCCGTATTCCAGCAACTCTTCCGCGTGGGCCAGCGGATCGACGTCTGAGGCAGACTCCGGCGTGATGGGCGGACTGAGCGCGGTCAGTTGGAAGTCCGGCGGGGCCGCCTCGACGGATGGCGTCACCGGCGGCACGCGCAGCGAGGGCGCGCCGGCAGCGGCGGGCGTGGGCGTCAGCCAGTCCCAGTCTTCGGGCAGAATCGTGGGGCTGCCCGTGCGCTGATAGAGGATGGCGTTGGGATAGCTCCGCGCCTGGAACTGGCGATACGTGGTCAGCGAGTGCTCGGAATGGCCCACGATCAGCCATCCGCCATCGACCAGAGCGTCGTAGAACTGGCTCACCACGCGCCGCGTCGTCGAGGGCGCAAAGTAGATGGTGACGTTGCGGCAGAGGATCAAGTCCATAAAGGTGGTATTGGTCTTGAAGGAGGGGTAATCATCCTCGGCGAGGTTCAGTTGCTCGAACGTGACCATCCGCCGCACCTGCTCGCTGATGCGATACCGCTTCCCATCCGGCTGGAAGTAGCGCGAGCGCAGGCGCTTGGCGCGCTCCTCGCGGAAGGCCCACTCGCTATAGAGGCCCGTGCGCGCGCGTTCCAGGGCCTCGGTGTTCACGTCGGTGCCGATGATGGTGATGGCCCAACTGTCCACGTCGGGCAGCAGCTCGCGCAGCAGGATGGCGAGGGAGTACGGCTCCTCGCCGTTGGCGCAGCCCGCGCTCCAGATGCGCAAGGTGCGCAGACTTTGGCGCCGCGCGATGATTTCGGGCAGCACGTAGGTACTGAGCGCGTCGAAGTGGCCGGTGTTGCGGAAGAAGTGGCTCTCGCCGATGGTCAGCGCGTTGACCAGCCGTTGCAAATGCACCGCGCCATCGTGGGGATCGAGCAGCAGTTGATAGTATTCGCCCAAGTCCTGGCAGGTGGCGGCAGCGAAGGCGCGGCGCACCCCCTGCTCCAGGTCGTTCCGGCGCTTTTCCGGGAAGTGCAGGCCGTACAATTCGCTCACCAGCCGGCTGAAGCGGAGGTAATCGCCATACCCCAGGACGGGCGCGTTCTGATCGCCGGTCATACTCAACCTCCCGCCATTTCGGGCTGGAGTTCGGGAAGCTCTTGGGCGTCCAGAGACTCCAGCGCGGTGCTCAACAACCGGGCTTGCTCCGGCCCGAAGAGGTGCTCCAAATTCAGCAACAACATCGCGCCGCTGTCGGTATGGGTCAGCCCTTGCAGGATTGGCAGCTTGCCCAGCCCTTCGGGGAGGATGTCCGCCAGGCGGGCCACGCGCTCCTGCTGCACGGCGGTCACGTCGAGCACCTCATCCACAATCAGGCCGACCATCCGCTCCGCGATCTGCACCAGCACAATGGGGGTGTAGAGATTGGGACGCGCTTCGGGCAGGTGCAGGTAGCGGCGCATATTGATGACCAGGACAGCCTGGCCCCGGAAGTTGAGGATGCCTTCGATAGCGGGATGGGCCTGGGGCAGCGACGTGATGGCGGCGATGGGGATGATCTGGACGACGGACTGGAGGGGCAGGGCGTAGGTGCGCTGCTCCAACCGCACGGCGACGACATTGTGGCCGTTGGGCGATAGGCGCGTTGGGTTATGGGCTTGAGTTTGCGTTGGCATAGCTACATCTCCTGTGCGTGGTGTGCGTTTTTACGGAATACGCAATACGCAATATGATCTCTACCGCTAACTTCCCGTCTTCGGGACATCATCTGAGCCGGCTTCATTCTCATCGGCCAAGGGCAGCCACACGCAGAAGGTGCTGCCGACATCAACTTCGCTCTCGACCGTGATCGTCCCACCGTGCAGATTCACAATCTCTTGAACGATAGCCAATCCCAGGCCATTGCCCGGCACATCGAGGCGCGAGGCCCGGTGGCCCCGGTAGAAGCGCGTGAAGATGTAGGGCAGGTCTTCTGTGGCGATGCCCATGCCCGTATCGGCGACTTCGATGCAGATTCCGGGGCTGCTCTCTGCGCCCTCGGCGGCATAGACGCGGGTGATGATGGTGCCGCCGGGAGGGGTATAGTTGATGGCGTTAGTCAGCAGATTCAAGAGTACCTGGATGAATTGGCTGCGCACGATGCGGACGCGGAGCACTTCATCGGACGGTTCAAGGGCGAGCGTCAGACCCTTGATCTCGGCGAGGTGCTGTTGTGAGGCAACGGCCTCGGTCACAAAGACGTTGATATCCTCGGTAGTGTGATAAAACGTGACGTTGCCATCATCTAACCGCGAGAGAATCAGCGTGTTATCGACGAGATTTTCCAGTTGTGTGGCGGCCTGTTGGATAGTGCGCAGATAGCGGTCGTGCTTGGCACCCTGGCTGCGCTCCAATAGCTTGACGCCCAGGCTAATGGTGGTGAGCGGCGTGCGCAGTTCGTGAGAGATGTCAGTGACAAACTTGCTGCTGGCGTGGTGACGCGCGCGCGCGCGATGCGCTTCCAGGCCAGCCCGGACGCTATTCCGCAACTTCTCCGGCTTGCACGGCTTGAGCAGATAGTCGTGCGCGCCGTGGCGCAGTGCCTCGACGGCTGTTTCCAGCGTTCCATAGCCCGTCAGCACAATGGCGGTGGTATCCGGTGCCGATTCGTGGAGTTGCGCCAACACGTTCAGCCCGCTGATGCCGTTCATCTTCAAATCGATCAGGGCCAGATCGAAGGTCTGGGTGGCGAGGCAATCCAGCGCCATCTTGCCGTCATCGGCGACCACAACAGCGTAGCCCTCGTCATTCAGAAGCTCGTGAAGAAAGCCCCGCACGGCGGCATCATCATCGACCACTAGAATCCTGGCTGTATTTTCTTCCATAGCTTGCTCGTCCTCGCTTGTCAATGCAAAACACACGGCAGACGCGCCATGCGCCCTACCTAAATCCGAGTTTAACATAAAGAAGGGCCGAATGCCGTCAACGTTATGTAGAGACTTTGTGACAATTATGTACAAGCATGGTCAATCCACGAGATAAGGGCCTGGCAAAAGTGCGCGTCGGGCGTCAAACGTCGTAACACTTCAGTTTTGCGAGCCTTAGGTCGGATTGCCAATCCGGCTTACGATAAGCTGTTTAGCCGCCCCCGGGGACGGGGGCTTGGAGCTTGTTCAGAGTGACGTTTGACGTTTCACGTTTCACGTTCCCCACCGCAAATCGCCCGTTCCTCTCATTGGCTTCCCCCGCCAAATCAGAGTATAATGATAGGGTAAGTCGTGACGCTCCTGAAAGCACCCTAAAAATCCGATTTTTTAGAAACTTGATG
>SLSP01000167.1 GCA_007130345.1 Thermoflexales bacterium | reverse complement strand
AGGGGAACGTCAGTTCCCCGTTCCGGCGTATAGTCGCGGATCTGACGATCCGCTCTGAGCGGGGCTAACGGTTGTACAGGTAACGTGCTATGACGCTACTGAAAGAACCTTAAAAATCCGATTTTTAGAAACTTGATACTACAGATAGATCTTTCGCGCGCGAATTTCATATATATAGTAGGTCGCGTGTGGAAAAATCGGATTTTCGGACTTTTTCAGCAGAGTCACGGATAGTCGCGGCTCTGACGATCCGCTCTGATCGGGGCTATTGCTCTACAGGTAACGCGCTATACCCTACCGCATTTTGGCTAAATCTCAGGATCCGTTAGACTCAGCCAAATGTTGGGTTTGTGCTATAATGCTACAGTTTGACGGTGCCATTTGCCAGTTGCAATTCGCAAGGAGGTGTATAATGCGCAAATTATTCGGGGCGCGTGGACAAGCGACGCGCCTCAACTGGGCACGCCTGGTGCGGCTCGCGCTGCCGGTGGTGCTGCTCGGTGGACTGTTCGGCTATGCCGTCTGGCCCTGGCTGTCGGGCGGGCGAGAAGCGCGCGTGCGCACGGTCATCCTCTACGGCTTCAGCATCCTCGGCGAGATGATGAACGACGCCGTCTTCCCCGCCTTCCAGGCCGAGTGGGAGGCGCGCACCGGCGAGCGCGTGGAGTTCATCTCCGCCTTCTCCGCCTCCGGCACCGTCACCAACCAGATGATCCTGGGCGTGCCCGCCGAAGTCGCCATCCTCTCGCTGGAACTGGACGCGCTGCGCCTGGTCGAAGCCGGCGTGCTCCCCGGCCCCGCCTGGCGCGATCTGCCGCACGGCGGCATCGTCAACCGCACCCCCTTCATCATCCTCGTGCGCGCCGATAATCCGCGTGCTATCACCGGCTTTGCCGACTTGACCCGCCCCGGCATCGGCGTCGTCCACCCCGACCCGCTGACCTCCGGCGGCGCGCAGTGGGCGGTGCTGGCCGAATACCACTCCGTGCGGATGCTCGGCGGGACGGACGCGGAGGCCTTCGCGCAGTTGCGCGGCGTCTGGCAGAACGTGACGGCGCAAGCAGCTTCGGCCCGCGCCGTGCGCACGCAGTTCGAGAGCGGCTTTGGCGACGCGCTCATCACCTACGAGCAGGAAGTTCTCAGCGACCGCTGGCGCGGACGCTTGAGCGGCGAGATCGTCTACCCGGAGAGCACCATCTTCAGCGAACACGTCGTCGTGGTGCTGGAGCGCAACATCGCGCCGGAGCAACGCGATCTGGTCGAGGCGTTCGTCGCCTTCCTGTGGAGCGAGACGGCGCAGCGCATCTATGTGGATTACGGCTTTCGCAGCGTGGATGACGCGCTCAACGCCGCCAATCCCGATTTTGGCGTGATCCCGTATCCCTTCACTGTGAGCGACTTGGGCGGCTGGGAGCAGGCCAAACCCACGATTGTGGACGGCATCTGGCGTGACCAAGTCCTGCCAACTCTTGGAACTAGAGGTACTCCATGAAAACCCGGTCTCGATCTCAGGCGACTATCTTGCCGCCGTTGCTGTTAGTCCTGGCCCTGACGCCGCTGCTGCTTATGCCGCTCGGCGCGATCTTCGTCTTCGCGGGGCGGGGGGGGCTGCGCAGCCTCCTCTACACCCTGAGCCAGCCCGACGCGCAATTCGCGTTGCGCTTCTCGCTGCTGGTTGCCTTCGGCACCGCGCTGGTCAATGGCGTTTTGGGCACCTTCGCGGCTTACGTCATCTCCAAATACCGCTTTCGCGGGCGCAATACGCTCAACGTCGTCGTCAACCTGCCCGTCGCCATCCCCACCGTCGTTGTCGGCACCTCGCTGCTGCTGCTCTGGGGGCCGATTGGCCTGCTCGGCCAGTTCCTCACCCCCCTCGGCATCCAGCCGATGTTTGCGCCGGCCGGCGTGCTTCTGGCGCACATCTTCGTCACCTTCCCCTACATGCTCGGCGCGGTCAAACCGGTACTCGACGAGCTAGAGACCACCTACGAAGAGGCGGCCTATACCATCGGCGCGAACCGCTGGCAGACCTTCCGCTATGTGATTTTGCCCGCGTTGCGCGGCGGGATGTTCTCTGGCCTGCTGCTGACCTTCGCGCACTCCCTCGGCGAATTCGGCGCGACGGTCATGGTCAGCGGCAACCTGCGCCTGCGGACCCAGACCGCGCCCCTGTACATCTTCGCGCAATTCGAGGCCGGCAACATCGAGACCGCCAACGCCGTCGCCGCTGTGCTGGCCCTGGTCTCTTTTGTGATCTTCATGCTGCTACAACAGGTCACGCAGCAACGTGACCGAGGAGGGCGCTGATGTCCATTATCCTGAAAGACCTCACGGCGCGTTATGGCGATACCATCGTCGTCAACCAGGTTTCTCTGGATATCGCGGATGGGGAACTCTTCGTGCTGCTTGGCGGGAGCGGCAGCGGCAAGAGCACCATCCTGCGGATGATCGCCGGGCTGACCCCGCCGGCCGGCGGAAGCGTCGAGATCAACGGGCGCGATGTGACCCATCTGCCACCCCAGGCGCGCGGCACGGGCGTTGTCTTCCAGAATTACTCCGTCTTCCGGCACATGACGGTGGCGGATAATGTGGAATTCGGGCTGCGGATTCGCCGTGTCCCCCCCGCCGAGCGTCACCAGCGCAGCACCGAACTGCTCGACCTGGTGGGGCTAGGCGGCTTGGGCGCGCGCTTCCCCGACCAACTCTCTGGCGGACAGCAGCAGCGCGTGGCGCTGGCCCGCGCCCTGGCCTACGAGCCAACGGTGTTGCTATTGGATGAGCCGTTCAGCGCGTTAGATGTTAAAATCCGCGCGCAGTTGCGCCAGAGCCTCAAGGACATCCAGCGCCAGCTTAAAGTGACGGCCATTCTTGTTACACACGACCAGGAAGAGGCGTTTGAGTTGGCCGACCGGATCGCGGTGATTGAGCGCGGGTACTTGATGGAAGTGAACACGCCGGAGCTGCTATACCACGAGCCGCGCACCGAGTTCGCCGCGACGTTTGTTGGCGGGGGGAATGTGGTGGTGGGGCGCGTGGCGCAGGGGCAGATCAAGCTGGGCGATGTGCGGTTGCCGCTGCCGCCGGACGCGCCGCCCCACGATGAGGACGCCCCCATCCGCCTGCTCTTCCGCCCGGAGACCGTCTATGTGAGCGCGACGCCCCCCGCCGAGGGGAGCGGCATCCACACGCTCGGCGAGGCGCGCGTGTGCGAGGAGATGTTCAGCGGATCGCAGCAACGCCTGCGGCTGGAAATGCGCGGCTTCCAGGACGTGCGCCCGCTCTCGCCGCCGCCGCCCTATGGCCGCCGCATCTTCCACATCGATGCCCTTCAGGTCAGCGACCGGGCCGTCGCGCTGAACCGGCCTCAGCCGGGGGATCGCGTTTGGGTGGGCCTGCGGGGGTATCACGTCCTCAATCCCGGCGGGCTGAAAGTCCTCATCGCGTATGCCGACACGCCGAGCGGCCAGGCCGCCGCGACCTTCGGCGCGTTGTTGGCGAGCGCGGCCGGCGGCCTGACCGCGCTCCTGGGCGTGACCGAAGGCGCGCAGAGCGCGGCGCGCTCGCCGCTGGCCGAACTGTTCTCTCGCGGGGCGGAAACTCCCGCGTCTCAATCGGTCACGCGCGAGACGCTGGAGGCCGTGGCCCGGCGCTGGCCCGGCGGCCCGTCGCCGCGCCTGACGCTCAAAGTGCGCGAAGGCGCGGTCGCTGCAGAGGTGCTCGCCGAGGCGCAGGAGGGCGATTACGAGTTGGTGGTACTCGGACGCGGGCAGAATGGGCTAGGCCGCGTGGCGCGGCAGATTTTGGAGCGGACGGAGACGCCGGTGTTGTTGGTGCGGGAACCGCGTCCGCAGATCGCGCGGATGCTGATCTGCACGGCGGTCGGCGAACCCGGCAAGACGGACGTGCGCTTTGGCGGGCGGGTGGCGCGGCGCACGCGGGCCACCGTGACCGTGTACCACGTCGCTCCGCCGGCGAGCGCGCCGTGGCAACGCGCCCGCATCACGCAGCACATGGCCGAGGCGCAGGCGGTGCTGGACGCGCTCGGCGTCCCGGCAGCGACGAAGTCCGAACCGCACGAACCGGGAAACCTGGTCGCGGCCATCATCGCGGAAGCGGAGGCCGGGGATTACGACTTGCTCGTCATCGGCGCGCCGGCGCAACAACACCCCGGCCGGCTGCGCTGGACGGACTTCGCCTCGGAAATCGTGCGGCACACCGACGTTCCCGTGCTAGTCGCGCCGATGATGGCGTGATGCGTCAAACGTCAAACGTCAGGCGTCAAGGGATTGTTCCGGCTTGGATTTGCTTTAAAAAATCCGATTTTTCCACACGCGACCTCCTACCTATATGAAATTCGCACGCGAAAAAACCATCTGTAGGATCAAGTTCCTAAAAAATCGGATTTTTTGACTTTTTTCAGGCGACTCATAGAATGGACAACGTGATGGTGTCATGGTTTTGACGTTTGATGCCTGACGCACTTTTCTCTCGTGGATGAACCATTTCGCCATTTGCCAAGAGGTGTTATGAAACGCATACCCTTTGAATTCAGCTTGCGCGAACTGAGCGGCGCGATGGGCGACTTCGGCACGCTCTTCCCGCTCTCCGTCGGCTACATCGTCGTCTGCGGGATGAACCCCGCCGGGTTCCTGGTGATGATGGGGCTGGCGAACATCCTCACCGGTCTGGTCTATCGCTTGCCGCTGCCCATCGAACCGATGAAGGTCATCGCGGTGATGGCGATTGCGCAGCGATGGTCGCCCTCGCTGGTCTATGCGACGGGCTTCACGATGGGCCTGACCTGGCTGCTCTTCTCGATGATCGGCGTGGTAGACTGGATCGCGCGGCACACGCCCAAGTGCATCGTGCGCGGGATTCAGTTCTCGCTGGCCGCGCTGCTGATGCTCCAGGCATTACAGATGGCCGCGACGGGTTGGCTGTGGGCCGGGATCGCGCTAGGGCTGATCCTGCTGCTGCGCGATAACCGCTACGCGCCCGCCGGCCTGGTGATAATGGCCCTCGGCGTAGGGATCGCCCTCGCGCGCGGCGATCTACGCGGCCTCGCGCCGCCGGGCTTGCAACTGCCGCCGCTCACGCGCTTCACCCTGGCGGAGATGGGGGCCGGGTTCGTGGATGCGGGCCTGGCGCAGATCCCGCTCACGGCGGCCAACGCCGTCATCGCCACCGCCGCGCTCGTTAAGCTCTACTGGCCGGAGCATCCGGTGCCGGAGCGCAAACTCGCGCTGAACATGGGCGTTATGAACACCATCATCCCCTTCTTTGGCGGCTTCCCGCTATGTCACGGCGCGGGGGGGCTGGCGGGACAGTACGCTTTCGGCGCGCGGACGGGCGGCGCGAACCTGCTGGAAGGCGGCATCGAAGTGGGGCTAGGGCTGTTCTTCGCCGCGTCCATCGCGCAACTCTTCTCCGTGTTCCCGGAAGCCATCATCGGCGCGATGCTGTTCTACGTGGGCGTGCAATTGCTCAAGGGCATCAAGACCCTGGCGCTGGATTACGAACTGATCTACGTGGCAATCACCGTCATCGTCTCGGTGCTGACCAACATGGCCCTCGGCTTCCTCGTGGCGATGGCGGCGTATCACCTGACGCGCTCGAAGTAGGTGGTAGCTCAGCCGCCCGACCGGCAAGGGTCGGGCGGTTTTGTGTGTGAAATCCCCTTTACAACCACGCTCGAATACGCTATCATAACCTTACCCCCCCCAGGGGGGAGGGGGATTAACTAGATCACACGAGGTGAGATATGAATCATGACCCTAGCGCTCAAGCGCGGCACGGTGTCCATCACGAAGATGCGTTGCGGCGGCTCAAGACGGCTGAAGGCCATTTGCGCGGTATCCAACGGATGTTGGAAGAGGATGCGTATTGTATTGACGTGATCCGCCAAATCCAGGCGGTGCAGGCCGCGCTGAACAAGATCAGCGTGGGGATTCTCGAAGAGCATCTCAATTCCTGTGTGATTATCGCCGTGCGCGGTGATGATCCCCAGGAACGCGAGCGTGTTCTTCAGGAGATCGGCAGCGTGTTCGCGGCTGCGACGCAGGTATGAGACGTAGTACAGGCTAAAAGGAGTTATCGATGGAACAAATAATGTTGGCTTTTGTGACCGGTTTGACGACGGGTGGGTTGAGTTGTCTGGCTGTGCAAGGAGGTTTGCTGACGACGGCGCTGGCTCCGCCCGTGCCGCAGTCAGCGCCCGCGAAGCGGAAGCGGCGCAAGCGCGGGAAATCCGCTGTCCCGCCGCCGGACGATGCTCCCCAGGCCGTGCCCATTCTGCTATTCCTGGCGGCCAAGCTGGTGGCGTACACGCTGCTCGGACTGCTGCTCGGCGCTCTCGGCGCGATGCTGCAACTGACCGCGTTGACCCGCGCGCTGCTGTTGATCGCCATCGGCGTGTTCATGATCGGCAACGGCCTGCGGATGCTGGATATGCATCCCATCTTCCGCTATTTTGCCTTCGAACCGCCGGCCTTCGCGCGCCGGTATCTGCGCAAGGCCGGGAAGCGCGGCGCGGACGCGCTGACCCCGCTGATCCTCGGCGCGCTGACGGTGCTCATCCCCTGTGGCGTGACGCAGGCGATGATGGCGCTCGCGCTCGGAACCGGGCACGCGCTCCAGGCCGCTGGTCTGATGGCGGCGTTTACTCTGGGAAGCAGCGTGGTCTTCTTTATCGTGGTCTATCTGGCAACCCGGATGGGCGCGCTGCTGGAGAAGAACTTCGCCCGCGCTGTGGCGGTGGTGCTGCTGGTGCTCGGCTTGGTTTCGGTGGATTCCGGCCTCAACCTGATGGGATCGCCCGTCTCGTTGGCGCGCTGGACGCAGACGATGTCGTCTTCCGCATCCCTCGAAACGCCGGCCCTCACCGATGCCGCGTCTGAGGCCGAGGAGAACGATCTGTATATCACGGTGCTCAATACCAGCTACGTGCCAGCCACCTTGCGCGCCCGCGCCAACGTCCCCTCGCGCCTGACCTTTGTAACCGACAACGTCTTCTCCTGCGCGCTGGCCCTGGTCATCCCGGAGTTGCGCATCGAAGAGATGTTGCCCGTAACCGGCGAAGTGACCTTCGAGATTCCCCCGCAACCGCCGGGCAAGGTGCTGCGTTACAGTTGCTCGATGGGGATGTACGTCGGAGAAGTTGTGTTCGATTGAGCGAAAGCCACGAGGTGATTATGAAACAGACATTCCGTGTTCCCGATATGCACTGTCCCGCGTGCGTGATGCACCTGGAGGGCCTAGAAGACACCCTGCCGGGCATCCGCCGCGTAGCCGCCAGCTATCGCAAACAGCGGCTTGAGGTAGAATATGATACGGCACAGGTCAGCGAGGCGCAGATTGTCGCCGCCGCCGAGGCGTTGGGGTACAAGTTGGCGTCAGACGGAGAACGTCAGACGTGAAACGTGAAACGTCAAGGGGGTTGTGTCTGCAATGTGATTGTGCCATGTTTCGACGGGGGGTGTTTCAAATGAGTTAGATTGGATGATTGATGCGTAATCTTCATTCGTAAATTACGCATCACGCATCACGGATTACAAAAATCTCAACTACGAGGTGGAACCGTGCAGGAGGCCAATCGCGTGAAACTGAGATGGCGTATTGTGGTTGTTGTGGCGTTAGTGTGGGCGGGCGTGGCGGCGCTGCCAGCGCGCGCGGATGAGGTAGTGCCCCCACCGCACCGCGGCTATGGGATGATGTTGGCTTTCCCGCCGGGGCATGTGGGGCGGGTCAGGGACGCGGGCTTCGACTGGTTCAAATTCTACGTGTACTGGAATGACCTGGAACCGGGACGCGATGGCGTGTACAATTGGGAATCCGTGGATTGGCGGTTGACCGAGGCGTGCGCGCACGGCTTGCATCTGCTGTTGCGCGTCGAGCGCGATCCCAATGACTGGACGCCCATCCGGGATCACGAGATGGACGGCTGGCAGGCGATGTTCGCGGGTCTGGCGGGGCACATCGCGCAGCAACGTGCCGCGTGCGCCACGGACTATGTCGTGGCCCTGGAGATCTGGAACGAACCGAACCTCGATTTCCAGTGGGGCTATGAGCCGGTCGATCCGGCGCGTTACACAGAGATGGTCAAGCGCGCGTACCTGGGCGTGCAGGCCGGCGATCCCACCATTCCGGTGGTGGCGGGCGGCCTCGCGCCGACCGGCGGGATGGCCGACGGGCGCGCGATGAACGACGTGGCGTATCTGGAGGCGATGTACGCGCACGGCCTGGCCGGGCACTTCGACGTGATGGGTGTCCACACCTACGGCTTCGGCGGCGAACCGGAGGACAAGGAGCACGGTTCGGGCATTCTCAACTTCCGCCGCGCCGAGGACATCTACGCCGTGATGGTCGCGCACGGCGATGGCGACAAGCCCGTGTGGAACACGGAGTTCGGGTGGCTGCTCGACGCCGCCGAGGAGGGCCATCCGGAGTGCGTGAGCTATTGGGACAGCATTGGCTTCGCCTGGCAGCGGGTCTCGGCGGCGCAGCAGGCCGATTACCTGGAACGTGCTTTCGCTTACGCGGACGCTAACTGGCCGTGGATGGGCGTGATGTTCGTCTCTAACCTGGATTTTAGCACGATGCCCTGGTATACTACATGTGAGCCGATGCGCTGGTTCGCCATCCTCCACTCCGACGGCTCCCCGCGCCCGGCTTACACGGCTTTGCAGACGATGGACAAGCGCCCGCGTCCCTGGGGCACGGCGGAGATGCGTTTGGAGCCGGCGTCATTGGCGTGGGCGGTGCGCCTGCGCGAGCGCGCTCGCATCACCGAGACGGTCACGGTGGTGGGCACGGGCGATCCTTTCGCCTGGAGCGCCGTCACGGGCACGCTAGGGCTACCCTTCACCATCACGCCGACGAGCGGCCTCGCGGGCGAGGCGTTTCAGGTACAGGTGGACGCGCGCGCCCTGGTCACGGGGACGTACACCGGCGCGATCACCGTCACGGCGGCGGATGCCCTGGTCATGCCCCGCGAGATCATCCTCCCCCTGACGCTGGATGTGTGGGGCGCGTGGGGCATGGACGCGCGCCCTGCCAGCCTGCATTGGATGATGGCCGTGGACGCTATCCGCCCGGTTTGGCGGACGGTGGCGGTGGATAACACGGGGGATTTCGAGTTCGAGTGGGCCGTTACCCACGCGAGCGAGTCGCTGACCATAACCGTCATCCCGCCCGATTCCGACCCGACGGGCACGTTGACCATCCTGCCCGGCACCTTCCAGGCGCACGTGGACGCGCGCGGCCTGCCCGTCGGGACGCACACCGGCACCTTGACCATCACCGCGTCGGCGGCCCAAGTCCCGGAGAGTCCGTTTGTCTTGCCCGTCAGCGTCCGTATCGTAGAGCAGTTGTATTCCGTGTACTTGCCGCTGGTGACACGCGGGTATTAGTTGCGCGGGTGTGGAAGATTGCAATAGCGCAAAACTAACCCTGTGACAAGAAGAAGTTCCCGGTTGATTTCAAGTAAGGACACGGATTTACACGGAAAAACACCGATTTTTTTGGTTTTATCCGTGAAATCTGTGTTTATCCGTGTCCCAAACAGGGTGATTTTTGCGGTATTGCGGAAGATAGGTTTTGGCTCCGTGACGCTTCACGTTTGACGCCTGACGTTTCACGCCGCGCTTTATCACCACAAGCCTCAAAATGCACGATGCCGTTACGCACAGTTCAAGGGAGGTAAACCATGACGTCGATACAATGCAAGCATATTTCGCGCCGGGCTTTTT
>SLSP01000298.1 GCA_007130345.1 Thermoflexales bacterium | reverse complement strand
TCCAACGCCACCACCACATCGTACAGCCCCAACGCCGCGCGGATTTCGCGGGCCGCCGTCTGCATCATGCTATCCAAATCCAGCGTCTCACGGATGCGCGCCGTGATCTCGGCCGTCAACTGCTCGCGGACCGCGCGGCGCTGCGTGTCCTCGTAGAGGCGCGCGCTTTCCAGCGCGACGCCGAGTTGCTGCACCAGGTCTTCCAATACCGCGACTTCGTCGGGCGTCCACTGTGCCTCGTGGTTATCCTTGCGGAAGCTGAGGACGCCCACCACCTGGCCGCGCTCCTGGATGGGGATTGCCAGCGTCGGCACGTCCGCCACGTCGTCCTCCGGGCCGCCGCGCTGGACAGGCTGTTGCTTCTCGGCGGCCTCGCGCATCTCGGCCCGCCATGCCCCTTCGACGGACGTGATGGCCTGCTGCGCGTACCGGTAGCCCCACCCGGCGCGGGCACGGAGGAGTTGCTGCCACGCCTCTGCGGACACTTCGCCATAGGCGCGCTTTTCGGCGGCGATGGCGGCCTGCGCTTCGGTGAACAGCCGGGCGTTTTCGATGGCGATAGCCACCTGATCCGCCAACCCCTCAAGCACTTCGATGTCAGCCGGCACAAACGCCGAGGTCTCGCGGCTCTGCACATCCAGCGCGCCGAGCAGCCGCTCGCCGATGAGCAGCGGCAGAGCCATCTCCGAGTGCGTCTCCGGCAGATACGGATTCTCAAAATGCACCGCGTCCTCGCCCACATCCAGCGCGATGCGCGTCCGCCGCTCGGAGGTCACGTAGCCCACGATGCCCTGCGCGCCCACCGCCAGCCGGTGTCCGGCTTGCAGCATCTCCTGGCCGCCGGACGAGTTCGCGGCGCGCAGCACGGCATATTCGCCCGCGTCATCCAACAGGAAGATGCCGACGTGATAGAAGCCAAAACTCTGGCTGATGAGGTGCGTCACCTGCGCGAGCAAGTCGTCCAGGTTGCGGACGGTGGTGATGGCGCGGCCCACCTCGGTGGCGGCGCGCAATTGCGCGGCCCGCCGCTCCAAATCCTGTGTGCGCGAGTCGACTTGGCCTTCCAGCGACCCGATGACAGATTGCAGACGCCCGCCCATCGCGTTGAAGGCTGCCGCCAGCGCGTCAAGCTCGACGATGCCGGGCACCGCCACACGCTGCTCCAAAGCGCCCTCCCCCATCTGCTGCGCCACCTCGCTCATCTCGATGATGGGGCGGCTGATGCGGCGGGCGACGTACAGCGCGCCGCCCAATCCCAACCCCAGCGCGATGCCCCCGACCAGCACCAACGCGCCCAAGCTCTGGCGGTCGGCCTGCTCCAATTGCGCCCGGGATTGGGCCAGACCGCCTTCTCCCACCGCCACGATCTGGTCAGTGTGCCCGCGAATGTCTCTGGTGATGTCGCGGAAGATGGTGGTCTCGTTCTCGATTTGTCGATCCAGCGCGACCAGCGCGTCGAATGTGACGAGGTGCTCTTGAATCTGTGCGATGAGGTGATCGGGCAAGGTCATCCCCAGGTCTAAGTACGAACTTTCCCGCGCCAGGTCTTGATACTGTTGCACCAGCAATCTCACCTGATCGGCGTATTCCACATGCTTGGTATCCAGATAAGCGTATTCGTTGGCCCGTATGCGCAGCAGCAACTCCAGGAAAAGCGGATCCGCCGCCGATTGCGAGATGGCTTCCAGCGCGTTGAACTGCTGTCGCAGCACCATCTCCAAACCGCCGGCCCGGCTGCGCTCCGCGATGTTATCGACCGCGCTCAGGAACGTCCGCTGATAATCGGCCAGTAGCGGGCGCAACGCCTCGGTCGCCGCGCGCATCTCGCCGAACACGTCCTCGTCCGCGGCGTCGATAACCTGCTCTAACTCGCGCAGTTTGTCCTGGGCCAGGGCGATGTGCTCCTGGTTGGCGGTCACGTAACGCTCCTCGACCAGTTCAAAGCCCAGAGAACGCCACAGGCTGAGGAAATTCGCCTCGTTTTGCCGGGCCAGGAGGAATTCGTTCTCGATCTCCAGGCTCAATTCGCGGATTTGCGTCGCGCTGGTCAGCGTCTCGGTGGCGCGGGCCTGGATGCCGCGCAGATTGCCATATCCCACGACGATGATCGCCAGAACCAGCAGCAGCACGCCACCCACCGCCCCCAGGACTTGGGAGCGAATCGAGCCGCCCCCGCGCCGTGACGCTTGAGGTTGTGACCGGGAAATCTCAGTCTGTGCCATGATGTCTTCCTCTCAACACGCGAACCATAGCCCCTCCGTCCCTATTGCCCACCGAGGCCCGCGTGGGCGTCCAGCACGGCAGCCCACGCCGCGTCGTACACTTCCATCGCCACCGGGCCGACATCGGATAAGAAGAACAGCCGCGCGCGCACTTCGTCCGGCGGATAGATAGCCGGGTTAGCGAGGGCCGTCGCGTCGATATGGGGCATCGCCGCCCGGTTAGGCGTGGGATAATTCAGATAATTCGACAGCGCGGCCCCGACTTCCGGCTCCAGGATGTAGTTAATGAAGGCTTCGGCCAACGCTTTGCGTTCCGATGTCGCCAGGATACACATGGTATCCACCCAGATGGCCGCGCCCTCTTGGGGGATGACGTAGCGCATATCGGGATCGTCCAGCATCATCCCCGCGATGTCGCCGTTCCACGCCAGCGCGATGTCCGCCTCCCCCGCCGCGAGGAAGTCGTGAGCCTCGTCCTCGGTGTAGGCGACGATGCGCGCGCTGTGCTCCTGCAAAAACGCGGCGGCTTCCCAGATGCGGTCGGGATCGGTGGTGTTGGGACTGTAGCCCAGATAGAGCAAAATCGGGGCCAGCCCATCCCGCGCCGATCCCTGCCAGGCCACGCGATAACCGGACTCCGGATCGAACACGTCGCCCCAGCTTTCGATTTCCCGTCCGGTGGCCTCGATGTGGTAGCCCACGCCGAGCGTCCCCCATTGGTAAGGCACGCAATAGCGATTGCCCGGATCATAGGTGGGATTCAGGAATAGCGGATCGATATTCTCGAAGTTGGGGATATTTCCCCTATCGAGCGGCGCTAACAGCCCCTCGCGGCGCATAATTTCCACGACGTAATCCGCAGGCACCACCACATCATAAGGAACCGGGCCGGCCAGGACTTCTTCCAGCATCTCGACGCTATACCCGTAAATCTGGTAGTCGATCTCGACGCCAAAGCTTTCCTCAAAATCGGTCAGAATTTGGGGATCCATGTAATTATCCCAGTTGTAGACGTGCAACACCTGTGGCCCCGCTTCCGCCGGAGTCGGCGTTGGCGTTGGCGCGGGCGCGTCGGGCGTGCCGCACGCGGTCATCAAAGCCAGAATAAGTATAATCCCCGCCCACCAGTATTTGTTATACATAACCCTACTCCTCAACTGCCTCACTCTTCAAGCCCCATCCGCACTTCCACCTCGGCGATGCCCAGACGCTCGCCCATCTCGCGGATCGCGGTCTGCAAAATCGCGTCCATATCCAGACTCTCGCGCATCCGAGAGGCCACCTCCCCGGTCAACTGCTCACGGGCGGCGCGACGCTGCGTGTCCTCATACAGCCGCGCGCTTTCCAGCGCGACGCCGAGTTGCTCGGTCAACGTCTCCAGCAAGTCCAGCTCGTCCGCCGACCAGGCTTGCGCGGCATCTGACTTGCGGAACTGGATGGCCCCGACGGCGCGCTCGCGCACCTTGATGGGGATGGCGACGTTGGCCTGCTGCTCGTCCGCGACCCGCGCGCCCTGGCGGCGCGCGGCCAACAGATTGGGTGCGGGCGCGACGTCGAGCAACGCCTTCACTTGCCCATCGGCTTCGCGCGCGTAGTGCAAAGCTCCCCGCCCGCCGATGCGCTCCGCCCACGCCTCGCCGACCACGTCGCCGTAAGCCCGGCGCTCGGCCTCTAGCGCGACCTGCAACTCGGAGAACAGGCGCGCGTTCTGTAACGCCACCGCGACCTGATCCACCATCGATTGTAACACATTGACCATCGCCGTATCAAACGTCCCGACGCGGGTATCCTCCACCGTCAGCGCGCCGATCACCTCCCCGCGCACTTGCAGCGGCAGGGCCACCTCCGAGCGCGTGTCGGGCAACTCCGGCAGCGACATCCGCAGCTTGTCCTGCGTCACGTCCTGGATCACGTAGGCGCGGCGGTGGATGATGCACGAGCCAATCAGCGAGCCTTCGTCAATCGGCACGCGCAGGTCACGCGCGCGCAACTGTCGCCCCACGTCGCCCGTGCCGGCCTGGAGGACGATCCACTCGCGCGCGGGATCAATGAGAAATAGCCCCACGTAGTAAACGTCCAGCCGCTCCTGAATCAGATCGACGACCTGTTGCATCAGCACATCCACATCCAACGTCGAGGTTGCCATGTGCCCGACCTCCGCCGAGGCTTCCAGATAGGCGGTGCGCTGCTCCAGCACTTGCGTGCGCTCCTGGACGCGGTTTTCAAGCTGCGCGATCATGCCGCGCAGCCGCTCGGTCATCGTGGTGAACGCCTGGGCCAGAATCCCGATCTCATTCTGCGCAGGGATGTCAACGCTCCGACTCAGATCGCCCTCGGCGACCGCCGTGGCCGTTTCGGTCAAAATCTGCACCGGGCGGATGATGCGCCGGGTGCTGAGAAGGCCCAGGCCCACAGCCAACGCGATGGCGAACCCGGCGGCGGCCACGATCAGCCACACCAGCGGCCACACCCCGGCGAAGGCCTCGCTCTGATGCCGCTCGGAGATCAGCACGACGCGCAACCCCGGCAGCCACCGATACGCGCCCAGGACGCGCTCGCCGTTGTAGTTCAGGTACGCGCCCTCGCCGCGCCGCGTCAGCCCATCCGGATCCAGGCCCTGGTCGATGGCTTCGGAACGCGCCAGCGCGGATTGCGGCGCGAAGCGCAAGGCGGTGATGAACTGCCGCTCCTGGCTCACCAGGTACACCTGTCCCGTTTCGGTGGTATCCGCCTGGCTTAACACAAAGCGCGTCAGATCGGCCACGCGCAGCCGGCCGGTCAGCACGCCGAGGCTCTGGCCCTCCACATCTAACACGGGCAACGCCACGATGACCTGATGCTCCGCCGCCGTCACATTGAAAAACGTTCCCGATACAAAGGGGCGTTGCCGCCCTTCCTGGAAGTGCGATTGATGACGATGGTTCTGCCCCACATTGCGGTCATCCGTGCTCAAGACCACGCGCCCCTCCGCGCCGATCACGAACACCTCAGCAAAGCGACCATCGGCGCGCGTCTCGATCTGCAAACGCTCAAGCAGGGCCTCCGGCGCGGGCGTGCCGTCCGGCGCGCGCAACCAGTCCCGCAGCGCGGCCCCATCCGCCGGATTGCGCAAAATGACGTGCAGGTTGTACACGCGCTCATCCAGCCAGTTATCAATCGCTTGCTCATTCAAATCCACGTCCGAGACCAGTTGTTCCAGCACCAGGTTTTGGGACGTGCGCACGCCGAACAGGATACTGACCGCCGCCACCAGGCTCACCGTGACAATAGACAGCGAGATGAAGGCGGTTAAGAGCGCGCCCTGTAAGCCAAATTGTAATCTGGAGCGTAACTTTCGCATCACAGCCTCCCGCAAAGGGCCGGGGCTTGGGGGCGACAGAACTGCCGCCCCCTGCCCCACGTTCCTACTGCTTCAAATTGTCCGCAGTGGCGATCTCATTGATAAACTGCTGCACCAACGCATCCTTGCGCGCCGCCGATCCCACAAAGTCATAGTCAATCAAGTTGACTTCGAGGATTTCGGGATAGCGCAACGCCACGCCATGCACGGTGGGGGCCTGATAGCTGCCGTACCGCGCGCCCAAAGCTTGCGCCTCAGCCGTCAGCGCCCAATCCACCCACTTCTGGGCCGCATCCGTGTGCCGCGCGCCGGCGATAATCGCCAACCCCCCGATTTCGTAACCGGTGCCCTCCTCCGGGAAGGATAGCACCAGCGGCAGTTGGTGATCTTCGATGAGTTGGATGATGTCGTGCGAGAAGACGATGCAGACGGCGGCCTCACCTTGCCCCACAAAAGTCGCCGGGGCGGAGCCGCTCCGGGAGAACTGGTACACCTGATCCGAAAAATCCTGCATATACGCCCAGCCCGGCGCGTCTCCCCGCAGTTGCAACAACGTGGAGAGGAAGGTGTACGCCGTCCCCGAAGTCGCCGGGTGCGCCATGATAATCTGCCGCTCGAACTCCGGCCTCAGCAGATCGTCCCAGGAGCGCGGCGGCTCCACGCCGGGATTATCCGCCAGCCACTCGGTGTTCGTGCAGAAGCCCAGGCTGCCCACGTATACCCCCACCCAGTAATTGTCCGGGTCTCTGTAGCGGGCGTCCAGCAGATTCCCGTGATTGGGCGAAGCATAGGCTTGCAATAAGCCTTCATTCTGAGCCACAATGTAGCTGTCAATGGGGCCGCCCCACCAGATATCAAATTGCGGATCGTCGCGTTCTTCGCGCAACCGGGCCAACGCCTCACCCGTGGACATCCGCACGGAGTTGACCTGGATGTTAAACTGTGACGCAAACTCTGCCGTCATCCCCTGGCACCATTCCTCGCTGACGGTACACAGCACATTGAGTTCCCGGCTGCCACGTTGACACGCGGCTAACACCAGCACACACAGTAGCAACACGCCTATATACCCATATCGCTGCTTCATTTGTTACCTCCTTTTGAAAATGGCAAATGGCAAAAATCATAGCTGATCGTTCCGTCATTCCGAGCTTGTCGAGGAGTAACCGTTTAGGCCGGGTAGCCGACAACGAATTTTTGAACGAATAAACGAATGGAAACCGGCTTAACATAAGGTTTTTGTCCTTCCGAGACTCGAATTCGTTTATTCGTTGCCCTCATTCGTTGTCGGCCGGCTTGCTCCAATTACCTCATTGACGCAAATTATCCGCCGTGGCGACCTCGTTGATGAACCGCTGAATCAGCGCGTCCTTATTCGCCGCCGCCCAAGCAAAATCATAGTCTATCAGATTCACTTCCAGCAATTCCGGGATGCTATGCTCAACCCCTTGCACCGTCGGCGCGGCATAGTTGCCATACTGCGTGCCGATCTGCTGCCAGGCCGGGCTGATCGTCCAGTCGAAGAGCTTCTGGGCCGCGTCCAGGTTTTGCGCCCCCTGCACCACCGCCAACGCGCCGATCTCGTAGCCCGTCCCCTCCTCCGGGAAGGTCATCACCAACGGCAACTGCGCGTCCTCAATCGCCTGCGCGATCACGTGCGAGAACGCAATGCCGATAGCCACCTCCCCCTCCCCGGCGAGCATCGCCGGAGCGATCCCACTCCGGGTAAACTGCAAGATCTGATCCGAGAGCTGCTGCATATAGGCCCACCCCTCTTCTTCGCCGCGCATTTGCAGGATGGTCGCCAGCATCGTGTAGGCCGTTCCCGAAGCTGCCGGATGCGCGACCATAATCTGCCCCTTGAACTCAGGCCGCAGCAGATCGTCCCACGAGCGCGGTGGCTCCACGCCGGGATTGGCCGCCAACCACTCGGTGTTCGTCCCGAAGGCCAAACTGCCCACGTAAAACGCCGCCCAGGTGTTGTCGGGATCGCGGAACCGCTGCTGATCACGCAGATTGGCAAAGTTCGGCGAAGCGTACGTCGCCAACAACCCCTCCGCTTTGGCCGGGATGTAGCTATCTATGGAACCGCCCCACCACAGATCAAATTGCGGATTGTCGGCCTCGCTGCGCAGCCGCGCCAGCGAGTCGCCCGCCGAAAGCCGCACATAGTTGACCTGGATGCCATACGCGGCCTCGAATTCTTGCTTCACGCCGATACACCACTCCTCGGCCGGCGTACACAACACGTTCACCTCCTGGCTGCCCTGCTGCTGACACGCGGACAACGCCACGACCGCCACCACCAACACCACCACTACCCCAAATACCCCATACTTACTCAGTTTCATGATCTTCGCCTCCTCTGCTTGAAAATAGTTGATCATTCCGTCATTCCGATTGCCGTCATTCCGAGCTTGTCGAGGAGTAACCGTTTAGGCCGGGTAGCCGACAACGAATGAGGGCCACGAATAAACGAATGTGAGCCTCGGAAGGACGAAAACCACATGTTAAGTCGGCCTCTATTCGTTTATTCGTTCAAGAATTCGTTGTCGGCGATCCTGCTGCACAGTTACGTTCTTAAAACTGAGTACCCTGAAAAAAAGTTCAAAAATCCGATTTTTCCACACGCGACCTACTACCTATATGAAATTCGCACGCGGAAAATCTACATCTCGTATCAAGGTTCTAAAAAATCGGATTTTTTAGGGTGCTTTCAGTAGAGTCAAAACTGAGCGGTTACAATCTCTCTCCACCCGACGAAGGTGTCCCGCCCTGATCCTCCTCCGCGCCAAGCCAAACCTCAGTCTCGATGCCCAGGGAGTTGCCGATCTCGCGCACCGCGATCTGCAACACCTGCTCCACATCCAGACTCTCGCGGATGCGCGCCGTGACCTCGCCCGTCAACTGCTCGCGGGCCGCGCGACGCTGCGTGTCGTCATACAGCCGCGCACTTTCGAGCGCGACGCCGAGTTGCTCGATCAACGTCTCCAGCAACTCCAGTTCACCCGCCGACCAGGATTGCGCGGCCTCCGGCTTGCGGAATTGAATCGCGCCGACGGCGAGATCGCGTACTTTGATGGGCAGCGCCACGCTGGCCTGCTTCCCCGCGATGCGCGCGCCTTCACGCTGCGCGGCCAAAACCTCAGGTGAGGGTTGATCCCCGCGCAACGCCCTGACTTGCCCATCTAACTCGCGCACGTAGTGCAATTCACCTTGAGCGCGCAGACGTTCCGCCCACGCCTCGCCGATCATCTCGCCATACGCCCGCCGCTCAGCCTCCAGCGCGACCTGTAACTCGGCGAACAGGCGCGCGTTCTGCAACGCCACCGCCACCTGATCCACCATCGATTGCAGCACGCTGACCATCGCCGTATCGAAGGTCCCGACGCGGGTATCCTCCACTGTCAGCGCACCGATCACCTCCCCGCGCACTTGCAGCGGCAAGGCCACCTCCGCGCGCGTATCCGGCAACTCCGGCAGCGCCATCCGCAGCGTGTCCTGCGTCACATCCCGGATCACGTAGGCGCGGCGGTGCATGATGCTGGAACCGACCAGGGACCCCTTGCCCACCGGCACCCGCAGACCGCGCGCGCGCAACTGTCGCCCCACGTCCCCCGTGCCGACCTGAAGCTCCGCCCATTCCTGGGACTGACCCACCAGAAACAGGCCCACGTAATACACATCCAGCCGCTCCTGAATCAGATCGACGACCTGTTGCATCAATATATCCATATCCAGCGTGGAAGCCGCCACATGCCCGACCTCCATCGAGGCTTCCAGATAGGCGGTGCGCTGTTCCAGGGCTTGGGTGCGCTCCTGCACCCGGCTTTCAAGCTGCGCGATCAAGCGGCGCAATCGTTCCGTCATGGTGCGGAACGCCGCCGCCAACAGGCCGGTCTCGCCGCGAGAGCGCACCGGCACCGAGCGGGCCACATCGCCCCCCGCTATCGCCGTCGCCACCTCGGTCAACTCGACGATGGGGGTGGTTATCGCGCGCATAGCCAACCAGCCTAATCCCCCGCCGATCAACAGGGCGACCCCGATAATGCCCATAATGGTCATCTGCAACTGCCGGATCGGTTGGAGCGCCTCGACTATGCGTATCTCCGCCACCAAAGCCCACCTCTGGCCGCCAAAGGATACCGGCGTATACGCGGTCAACACCGGCTCCCCCGCGTACCCGATCACCTCACGCGCGCCG
>SLSP01000501.1 GCA_007130345.1 Thermoflexales bacterium | reverse complement strand
GAGGCGCTTCAGCGTGGGCTGCACGTCTTCCTCTTCAGTGACAACGTGAGCGTGGAGGACGAAATCGCGCTCAAGACGTTGGGACGCGAGCAGGGTCTGTTGGTGATGGGGCCGGACGCCGGGACGGCTATCGTCAACGGCGTGGCGCTCGGCTTCGCCAATCACATGATCGCCGGGCCGGTGGGCGTCGTGGCGGCGGCTGGCACGGGGCTGCAAGCCGTCACCAGCGCGCTGGCGCGGCTAGGGGTGGGCATCACGCAGGGCATCGGCACGGGCGGGCGCGACCTCTCTGAGGCCGTCGGCGGGATTATGATGATCGAAGGCATCAAGGCGCTGCAAGCCGACCCCGCGACCGCGGTGCTGTTGCTGGTCTCCAAACCGCCCGCGCCCGACATCACCAAGCGGGTGCTGGAACAACTCCAGGCCAGCCCCAAGCCGGCCGTCGTCTGCTTCCTGGGCGGCAAAGCGAAGGCCATCCGCAAGGCCGGCGGCCTCCCGGCCGAGACGCTCGAAGAAGCGGCGCACCTGGCGGCGGCCCTGGTCAACGGGATTGACCCGCAGGTGGCGCGGCAACAGCTTCAGGATCGGGAGAAGGCGTACAAGAAGGCGGCCAAGAAACTCAAGAAGCTGCTCAAGCCGGAGCAGCAATATTTCCGGGGGCTGTTCAGCGGGGGGACGTTCTGCTACGAGACGCAATTGATCCTGGGAGAGATGCTCGGCGCGGGGATGGTGCGCTCCAATGCGCCGGTGGACAAGCAATGCCGAATGGCGGACGCGAATCACAGCGAAGGCCACACCGCTGTCGATCTGGGCGAGGACGAGTTCACCGTCGGGCGGCTGCATCCGATGCTCGATCCCAGCCTGCGCAATCGCCGCATCGTGCAGGAGGCGCTCTCCCCGGAGACGGCTATCATCTTCCTCGACATCGTGCTAGGCTACGGCGTCCATCCCGACCCGGCCGGCGCGGCTATCGCGGCCATCCAGGAGGCGCGGGTCAAGCTCCAGGCGCAGAAACGCGACGTGGTCTTCATCGCAGCGGTGTGCGGCACAAACGGCGATCCCCAGAACGCGCGCGAACAGGAAGCGAAACTCGAAGCGGCGGGCGTCGTCGTCATGCCGAGTAATGCGGCGGTGACACGACTCGCGGGCTATGTGTTGAGTTAAGCCACTATGTGCGTCAACACACCGACATACCCCACAAGTATCCACCTGCCGCTACACTACCTGCAATCTTTGCAGGATATCCTCGCGCAGGTGCTTAAAGACACCGCCTGTGTCGTCTATCTGTTTGGCTCCCGGGTTAGTGGAAGACACACCCTGCAATCGGATGTGGACATTGCTATCGCTGCGCCCGGAGATGTTGACAATGAACTCAGCCATTTGCGTGAGGCGCTGGAAAGCTCCGCGATTCCGTTATTTGTGGATGTCGTGGATTTGAGACATACCGACGCGGCCTTTTGTGAGCGCGTTAAACACGAGGGCGTGGTGATATGGACAAATTGACGCTGTTGTTCGAGTCCACCGGAAGAGCTTTGCTCACGCTGGATGAGATTCTCAAAATGCCGCTGGACACGGTGGTGCGTGATGCCGCCATTCAACGGTTTGAGTACACTTTTGAAACCACCTGGAAATTACTCAAACTCTACCTCCAAACTCACGAAGGAATCCTCTGCAACTCGCCCAAAAGCTGCTTCCGTCACGCTTTCAAGCTGGGGCTACTATCCCTTGAGCATACCGAAGCCAGTCTGACGATGACCGATGACCGCAATCTGACTTCTCACACCTACATCGAAGCTATCGCCAAAGCCATTTATCAGAAACTCCCCCTTTACTATCAGGTAATGCGAGAGTTGTACAACACACTGCAATTTCGTTCTCAATCTACATTGGTTGAATGAGCTACCTGTGACGCTTGCATATTCAATTACACCGTAATAGTTCTCGAAGGAGATTGCTATGGGAGAAGCCGGGTTTAGGATTTCGCAGCAGATATTCGCGGGGTTAGACGGTGAACCGGAACAATTGCTTCAGGAAATTATCCGTTTGGGCGTTCAGCAACTTAAAATCCGCCGCGCATTGGAGATTTATCAGGCAGGTAATTGCTCGCTAGGTTATGCGGCAGAACAGGTTAACCTTCCCAAACCGCTACTTATACGTGAAGCGCGCGCGCGGGGTATGGAGCCGTTCTTCGATGAACAGATTTTACAAGAAGAATTGAGCGCGTGATGCAAGCGGAACTCTATACCGTATGTAACGCCGGGCCGTTGTTGGTGTTGGCAAAACTTCATCAGCTCTACTTGCTCAAGGCGCTTTATGGCTATGTACACATCCCTGAATCTGTCTACGAAGAAACGGTGACACAGGGCTTGCGCTATGGTCACGTTGACGCACAAAGACTTCAACAGTTTCTCGCGCAAGTTAAATGGCAATCTGAGCCGGTGAATTTGGCGGATATCCCGGCCCTAATTGAAACCGCTCATCTGGATCGCGGGGAAAAGGATACATTGACCCTGGCCTATCAACACCGACCGGCCAACGTGTTGATGGATGAAACCTGCGGACGCAAGGTGGCGGGGCAGTTAGGACTTCCCGTGTGTGGCACGTTGGGTGTCTTGATTAAAGCCTATCGCCAGGATTTGCTTAACGCCGAGCAGTTGCAGATGATTTTTGCCGAGATAGCGCAGCGAAAAGATATTTGGATCCATCCGCACTTGATCCAAAAGCTATTACAAGAGCTTTTCAAAGACACCTAGGAGATAACTATGCCCATCCAAGACCTATTCGGCCAGCCGCTCAAGGCCGTGAATATCGGATTAGAGAGTTTCGCAGAGAGTTTACAGGCGCAGGGCGCGGCGGTGCAGCACGTGGATTGGCGGCCGCCGCTGGAAGGGTACGTGGAATTGACGCACACGGCTGCCGGCGTGGACATTGACGCGGTGAACGCGGAGGCCGTCGCGCGCATCCGCAGTGGGCGGCCCCTGCTCGTGGGGATGGGCGTGGCGCGGGACGTGATCCCCGGCCTGGGCGAGCGGATGATCCTGCACGCCGGCCCGCCGATCACATGGGAACGGATGTGCGGCCCGACGCGCGGCGCGGTGATGGGCGCGGCGGTCTACGAGGGCTGGGCCGAGTCCTACGCGCAGGCGGCGGAGATGGCGGCGGCGGGCGAGTTCATCTTCGCCCCGTGCCACCATCATCACGCCGTCGGGCCGATGGCGGGCATCCTCTCGCCCTCGATGCCGGTTTTCATCGTGAAGAACGAGACTTACGGCAATCTCGCCTACGCCACGCAGAACGAGGGCCTGGGGAAGGTGCTGCGCTACGGCGCATACAGCGACGCGGTCATCGCGCACCTCAAGTGGATGGAACAGACGCTCTACCCGGCGCTTCAGGCCGCGCTCAAAGAAACCGGCCCCATCGACCTGCGGAGCCTGCTCGCGCAGGCGCTCCACATGGGCGACGAGGGCCACAACCGCAATCGCGCCGGGACTTCGCTGCTTATCCGTCAACTCGCGCCCGCGCTCATCCAGACCGCGACGAAGAAAGCGGCGCTGGAAGTGCTGAAGTTCATTGACAGCAACGACCACTTCTTCCTCAACCTCTCGATGCCGGCGGTCAAGGCGATGCTCGAACCGGCGGAGGGGCTGGAGGGCTGCACCCTGCTCACGGTGATGGCGCGCAACGGGACCGACTTCGGCATCCGCGTGGCGGGGCTGCCCGACCGCTGGTTCACCGCGCCCGCGCCCATCGTGCAAGGGCTGTGGCTGCCCGGCTACTCCGAGAAGGACGCGAACCCCGACATCGGCGACTCGGCGATCACGGAGACGGGCGGCGTGGGCGGCTTTGCGATGGCGGCGGCCCCGGCGATCGTGCGCTTCGTCGGCGGGACGGCGTCGTTGGCCCACAGCGTGACGCAGGAGATGTACCAGATCACGGCCGGCGAACACGAATCCTTCACCATCCCCGCGCTCAACTTCCGGGGGACGCCGCTCGGCATTGACGTGCGCAAGGTGATGGCGACGGGCAGCCTGCCCTTCATCAACACCGGCATCGCGCACAAAGAGCCGGGCATCGGCATGGTGGGCGCCGGCCTCGTCCGTGCGCCGAAACAATGCTTCGAGGCGGCGTTCCAGGCGCTGCGAGAAAGTTAATTTGACCCATCGAGGTAATATGACAAAAGATGAGGCGGGGTTACATACAGAATAACGCAATCTATCCGCTCACATTCCGCAACGCCTTACGGAATCTCTGGCGCTTGGTTACTTCCTCGCCCTGTTTGCCATCATCCCGCTGATCCTGCTCGGCGTTTTTGGCTTCGCCATCAAAACCACCGAGGAGTACGCCTGCGTGCTGGAGGTGGTACAAACAAGCGCGGAGGTTATCGCAGTGACCGGGGAGCCGCTTCAACCGGGCTTGTTTGCGTGGACGATGTATTTCGAGAGCGGCGGCGGTGTGCGCCAGGGACAGTTCTCCACCCGGATCGCCGGCCCGCGTGGGCAAGGGCGGATTCAGGCGCGGTTTTATCGCACGCCTATCGGCGCGTCGCTCGGCGTTGGGTTCAAGATAGGCGCAGAAGAGCTAACGGTGTATAACGGGATGTACCCCTGTCCTTAATCAGAAGCGCTTCCACGATTCAAAGACTCATCAGCGCCAGCAATTTAGCGAGCGTTTTGGATTTTTATCTTGAGAGAGGAGGAACTATGTTCAAACGTATGCTTCAACTAAGTTTGGCTTGGGGACTGGCTATCTTCACGTTAGCCGGGTTCTGGAACGCGCTGGACGGCCAACCGGCGCGCGCGAGAGGTGTGGATATTTTTGTTTACAAGCAATTGGGGCGCAGTAGTCCGGTGGTGTATGTGGGGGAATATATCACCTTCACCATCCACATCCGCAATGATGCCGCGTTTACCATCACGACATTGCCGCTCCATGATCATTATGACGGCGCGGTGTTGCGTTATGTCGATGCTCACCCGGTCGCGCCGGACGAAGTGAATGTGGCCGACGCGCAACTCAACTGGCACGATTTGACTGCGCACTTTGGCAACCTCGCGCCGAGCGACGAAGTCTGGCTGACCGTCGGCTTTATCGCCGAGCATCCGCGGACGGGCATCGTGAATGCCGCGCAAGTCCGCGATGCCGAAGGCGAGGATGGCGCGGCTTCCGGCGGCGATAGCACTGTGACCGACACCGTCGCTATCGGCGGTAGCGCCCCGGTGGAAAAATCGCTCCTGGCCGACTTGAACCCCCACGTTGGTCACGCGCTCACCTTCACCATCTTCATCACCAATCAGGGCTATGTGACGCTGACCCGCGTGCCGCTGGTGGATGATTACAACCCATTATGGTTAGAGTTCTCATACGCCGATCCGCCGCCTGACGCGGTGTTTACCACAACCGGCGTGCTTTCTTGGACAGATGTGACGAGCTGGACCGGCCCTATCCCGCCATTCCAGGCGGTAACGCTCACGACTGTGTTCACAGCGCTGGCGACTGGCGAAGAGCTGATGCTGAACCGCGCAGAGGTTGTCGGTGCCGGGGATTGGTATGGCAACGATCTGGACGGCGGGGCTGATGAAGTCCCCATCACTATCATTCCCGCGCCGGCTACCCCCACGCCCACGCCGCTACCGACGCCCACACCTATGCCCACACCCACGCCGGAACCGGTCACGCCAGAGCCGGCAACACCAGAACCGGTCACGCCGGAACCCGTGACGCCAGAACCCCCACCGCCCACCGCCACACCCTTCATCGTCCTGCTTCCAGAGACCGGACACTCTGGCAACAGCGGGAGTTGGTGGCTTCTGGCCGCGATGTTGAGCGTGTTGGCAGGCGGCGCTGCATTGGGAGCCAGACCCCGGCATCTTTAATTGCATCTCCCTGGAATTACACCGGGCGGTGGGGGAAACGTCATCCTTCGACAAGCCGGTACAGCGCGGCATAAATAATTCCCGGTTGAATTTGCTCCAAGGGGAACGCCAGTTCCCCATTTGGACGTATAGTCGCGGATCCGACGCTCCGCTCAGAGCGGAGCTAACTGAGAGTGGACTTTCGCCGCGCTATACCAGCCCCGCTCATTGGGGCGTTGTAACACAACTTATGGATGTCCCCCTGCACCAAAGACTCCGGCTGCTTGTGGGACATTGGGCAGATGACGAGCTGATCGAACAGGAGGGTATCGACGATGGTTCAACAGGTTGTAAAACGGGATGGGACGATAGTGGATTTCAAGCGTCAGCGCATCGAGAACGCGATTTACGCGGCGGCGCGGGCGACCGGCAACGGCGTGGGCCGCTCGTGGGCCGAGACGTTGTCGTGGGCGGTGGTGGCGCTGGTGGAGCAGCGCACCAACGGCAGCAGCGCGCCGCCCCACGTCGAGGAAATTCAAGATATTGTGGAAGAGGTGCTGGTCAAATCCGGGAATCCCCGCGTGGCGAAGGCGTACATCCTCTACCGCCAGCAGCGGGCGCAGGCACGCGCCACCGAGAAGATGTTGCTGGACTCCGAGCGGCTGGTGGAGGATTATCTCCAGCGCGCCGACTGGCGCGTGAACGAGAACAGCAACATGAACTACTCATTGCAGGGCCTCAACTTCTACCTGGCCTCCTCCATCGCCGCACGCTACTGGCTGCACCGCATCTACCCGGCGGAGGTGCAGCAGGCGCACATCGAGGGCGCGCTCCACATCCACGACCTGGGGATGCTCTCGGTCTACTGCTGCGGATGGGACTTGCAGGATTTGCTTGAACGCGGCTTCGGCGGCGTGTTGGCGAAGGTGGAGAGCAAGCCGCCGCGCCATCTGCGTACCGCACTCGGTCAACTGGTCAACTTCTTCTACACGCTCCAGGGCGAATCGGCGGGCGCGGTGGCGGTCTCCAACTTCGACACCCTGCTCGCGCCCTTCATCCACTACGATGGGTTGGATTACACACAAGTTAAGCAGGCGGTGCAGGAGTTTGTATTCAATATCAACGTACCCACGCGGGTCGGTTTTCAGACGCCCTTCACAAATATAACGTGCGATCTGGTCTGTCCGTCAACGCTCATTGATGAGCCGATCATCATCGGCGGAGAGACGCGGGACGCGACCTACGGCGAGTTCCAGCCGGAGATGGATATGCTCAACCGCGCCTTTGCCGAGGTGATGCTCGAAGGCGACGCGAAGGGCCGCGTCTTCACGTTCCCCATTCCCACGTACAACATCACGCCGGATTTTGATTGGGATAATCCCGCGCTCGAACCTATCTGGAAAATGACCGCGCGTTATGGAACACCGTACTTTGCGAATTTCGTCAACAGCGACATGAGTCCCGACGACGCAAGAAGTATGTGCTGTAGATTGAGGTTGGACAATAGAGAGTTGCGCAAACGCATGGGCGGCCTCTTCGCCGCCGCGCCGCTGACCGGTTCCGTCGGCGTGGTGACGATGAACCTGGCCCGCCTGGGGTATCTCTCGCGCAACGAGCGCGATTTCAACCAGCGGTTGGAGCAGCTTATGGAAATCGCCCGCACCAGCCTGGAAATCAAGCGTAAGATGTTGGAGCAGCTCACCGAGCGCGGCCTGTACCCTTACAGTCACCACTTCCTCGGCACGGTCAAGGCCAGCACGGGCAAGTTTTGGAGCAACCACTTCTCCACCCTCGGCCTGAACGGGATGCACGAGGCGTGCCTGAACCTGCTCGGCGTGGGCATCGAGCATCCCGATGGCCGCGCGTTCGCCGTCCGCGCGCTCAACACGATGCGCGATATCCTCGCCCGCTTCCAAGAGGAGACGGGCCACCTCTACAACCTCGAAGCCACCCCCGCCGAGGGCGCGACCTATCGCATGGCCCGCACCGACCGCGAGCGCTACCCCGACATCGTCACCTCCGGCAGCGACGTGGCGCCCTACTACACCAACTCCACGCACCTGCCCGTCAACTTCAGCGACGACCTCTTCGACGTGCTGGATCACCAGGACGCCCTCCAGACGCTCTACACCGGCGGGACGGTGCTGCACATCTTCCTGGGCGAACAACTCGACGATTGGCGGCAGGCCCGGCATCTCGTGCGCGTCGTCGCGGAGAAGTACCGGCTGCCCTATTACACCCTCACGCCCACGTTTAGCGTCTGCCCGGTGCATGGCTACATCGGCGGGGAACATCACCACTGCCCCTATGAGCACACGCCGGAGCAGTTGGCGCGTTTTGGGCGGAAAACGTGAGGCGTCAAACGTCATTAAACGCATCACGGATTACGGATTACGCATCACGCATCACGCATCACCCCTAATTCACTTTCGAGGTGCTTATGAATTTGCCAACCACTCTCGCAGCTTTAACCCCGGTGCTCGCCGTCTTCCTCTTCCTCGTGGCGTTGCGGATGCCGGCCCGCCGCGCGATGCCCATCAGCCTGGTGCTGACGGCCGCGCTGGCCTTGATTGTGTGGCGTATCCCGACAGTATATATACTCGCGGCCTCTTTTGAGGGCCTGTTCGTCGCCGCCTCGATTCTGTGGATCGTCTTCGGCGCGATTCTGCTGCTCAACACGCTCAAGCTCAGTGGCGCGCTCGACGTGATCCGCGACGGCTTCACACGCATCTCGCCCGACCGCCGCGTGCAGGCCATCATCATCGCCTGGCTCTTCGGCGCGTTCATCGAAGGCGCGGCCGGCTTCGGGACGCCGGCCGCTATCGGTGCGCCGCTGCTGGTCGCGCTGGGCTTCCCGCCGCTGGCCGCCGTCGTGCTGACCCTGGTGGCCGACAGTGTCCCCGTCTCCTTCGGCGCGGTGGGCACGCCGGTGATTATCGGCGTGGCGCAGGGACTCCAGGAAGGCGGCGCAGTCGCGCCCTCGGTGGCGGCGATGTTGGGGGAGCAACCGCTGGCAGACTTCCTGCGCGCCGTCGCCGTCCAAGCGGTGGGGATGGATATGCTCACGGGCACGCTGATGCCGCTGCTCCTGGTGCTGCTGCTGACCCGTTTCTTCGGGGCACGACGTAGCTGGCGCGACGGCCTGGCCGTGTGGAAATTCGCCCTCTTCGCCGGGTTGAGCTTCATGCTGCCCGCGCTGCTCGTGGCCGCCCTCTTCGGGCCGGAGTTCCCCTCGCTGCTCGGCGGCCTGATCGGGCTGGCCGTCGTCGTCCCGGCGGCCCAACGCGGCTTCCTGCTCCCGGATGAGCCCTGGGACTTCGGCGAAGCGGCAGAACGCCCGGCGGACGGCCCAAAATCCACCGCCGAGTTATCCTTGCTCCAGGCGTGGCTGCCTTACGTAGCGGTCGCCGGGCTGCTCGTCCTCACGCGGCTGGATGTGCTTCCCCTGAAGGCGTGGTTGCAGGCGATGACCCTCGAATGGCGCGACATCCTCGGCACAGGCATCGACGCCTCGATGGCCCCCCTCTATCTACCGGGCACCGTCTTCGTCGTCGTGGTGCTGCTGACCGCCTGGCTGCACGCCCTCCCCCGCGCCCGCGCCACAGAAGCCTGGCGCATTTCGGCCAAAACGCTGGTGGGCAGCGCGATCACGCTCGGCGCGGCAGTGCCGATGGTGCGCATCTTCATCAACTCCGGCGTTAACGGCGTGGGCTTGCAAAGTATGCCCATCGAGTTAGCCGCGCTGGTGGCCGGGGGACTGGGGCGAGCGTGGCCGCTGGCCGCGCCCTTCATCGGCGCGCTCGGTTCCTTCATCTCTGGCAGCGCGACCTTCAGCAATATGATGTTCTCGCTCTTCCAGTTCAGCGTGGCGCAACAGGTGGGCGCGGCGGCGCGGGTAGTGCTGGCGCAGCAGATGCTCGGCGCGAACGCGGGCAATATG
>SLSP01000156.1 GCA_007130345.1 Thermoflexales bacterium | reverse complement strand
TCATCTCGATGCCCGTAGCGGAGGTGAGCAGAGCGCCCAGGGTGTGATAGAGCGGAGGGGTGTAGTAGCGGGGTGGGCTATGATAGCGTACCGCTTCCGCCATTGTCGGGCCGGTGGTCACGCGCTCTGGGTCTCCCGGCGGATAGAGGCGGCGTTCCCGCGCCAAGTAGTCGATCACCTGGAGATGCGAGGAGGCGTCCGGCGACTCGAAGAGCGGTGTGGCAGCACTATAGAGCGCGCCAGCGAGCAGAAATCCGGCGAGGAGGATGACCAGCCAGCGGCGCGCTTGCGAGTCGGTCATTCGGGCTGGCCCTTAGCGCAGTTCGATCTGCCAGTCGGTGACGCTGACGGCGCGGTAGTCGTCCTCAACCCAGTGCGCGGCTTTTTCCAGCACGGCATAGACGTGGCCGCTGTCATTCGCCACGGTGACGAAGGCGATCTCGGCGGATTGCCAGGTGTCGTGATGCGCGACTTCGGCGGCGGCTACCTCGAAGCGGCGGCGCAGTTGGGCCAGCAGCGGTTTGATGAGGCTGCGTTTTTCCTTGAGGGAGGCCACGGCCGGCAGATAGAGTTGTACGGTACAGGCTCCGATGATCATAGGGTTTCCTTTGGGTGGATGCGCGTGAAGATGAAACGTGACTCTACTGAAAGCACCCTAAAAAATCCGATTTTTTAGAAACTTGACAAGATGTAGATTTTCCGCGTGCGAATTTCATATATTTAGGTGGTCGCGTGTGAAAAAATCGGATTTTTGGACTTTTTTGAGGGGACGCAAACGTCAAACGTCAAAATTTGCACGCCCAGGCGGGAATGGACGTGTTTTTGGCGCGGGAGGGCCGCGACGTGGCGGGATATTCGGCCATCAGCCGCCACGTCGCACGCGGATAGGGCAAAACCATCGGTGAGGGGATTAGCGGTTGACGCGCAGGTGCTTGGCGTACAGGTTGATGGCGCGCTCGATTTCGGCCATCGCCGCCTCGCGCCCCTCCCACTCCAGCGCCTCCACGCGATCCAGTTGCAGGTCTTTGTAAACGGAGAAGAAATGGGCGACCTCGTGCAGGAAGTGCGGGGGGATGTCCTCTAACTCCTGGTTGTTCTCGAAGAGGGGGTCGGTGGCGGGCACGGCGAGGATTTTGTCATCAGCCAGGCCCCGGTCTTTCATCCGAAAGATGCCCACGGGCCGCGCCTCGATGACGCAGCCAGGAAAGGTCGGTTCGTTGGTCATCACCAGCACGTCCAGCGGATCGCCGTCATCGTAGTGCGTGCGGGGGATGAAGCCGTAGTCGCCGGGGTAGTGGAGGGATGAGTAGAGCACGCGATCTAGCTTGATGAAGCCGCTGCGCTTATCGTACTCGAATTTGTTGCGCGAGCGTTTGGGAATTTCGATGATGACGTAGATGGTTTGGGGAACGTCGGGGCCGGGGGGTAAATCGTGCCATAGGTTTGCCATAGTGCAGCTCCTTAGAAAATGCATTGAAAGTTATGGGAGGTAAATTAAAAAGAGTGGGTTTCAAATGTGTTAGACTTGAATGGTATTACGTTACACAGTACACTTACATCAACTCGTCCACCGTAATGACCGCATCGCCCAAATAGCGCGTGGTCTTCGACCATACATCGTAATACATCTGGCGGGGCTTGAAGCCGAGCACGTCCTGGGGACAGTGCTCGACACAGAGGCCGCAACCCCGACACAGCCCTTCGTCCATCTGGACAACGCCCTGCGGATTAAAGGTGATCGCACGGGAGACGGGGCACCATTGCGTGCAAGTCTTACAACCGGTACAATCCCCCGGTCGCAGCGGCAGTGCGGAGACGAAGCTCGGCACGCCGGCCCACTCGACTTCGGGGGCGCGGATCGAGGAGCAGTATTCGTCGCAGTTGCACAACCAGATCACCTGCGCATCCCACAGCCAGCCGACGCTCTGGAACGCGCCTTGCTCCCGCCACTCAACCACCAGGTCTTTGGCATTCTGTTTGGAGATGGGGCGCACCATCGTCGCGTCAGTTTCGCGAAAGTAGATTTTGGCCGCGATGTTCATCGCCAGGCAGCGCCACTTGGGTTCATCCTGTGGCTCCATCACATGATGGCACAGGCAGGGCATCAGGGCCAATTCGTTCGCCATATCGATAATCTTGAAGGCCGATTCCAGCGCGGGCAACGTCTGCATCCCGTGCAACGTGCGCGTGAACCAGTTCATCAACGTGCGGCTGAAGAAGCCCAGACTTTGATTGGCGTAATCGGGGGCCTTGGTCTTGATGATCTTGAGGCCCGCCACGATAAGTTGGTGCAAGTTGGCGTTGACCACTTCCTTCGCCATCCCCATTGACTGCACACGGTGCTTTTCCGGATCGAGATACCACAGTTTGTGCGCGTTATGTTTGCCACATTCGAGACACATTGTACACTCTCCTTGACTCCCACACTAACTGAACCACGATATTTTAATGGAGCGCGCGTAACCGTATTCCAACCCCGCTCACTCGTCCGTCCATTCTTCTCGATAGACCAACTCCCAGCCGTGATACACCAGCACCAGACACTTGAGCGTCACCTTCTCGGCCACCGCCACGGCCCGCGCGTCGCCGCGATACTTGCGCAACTGCGCCTCGGCTTCTGCCACGACTTCCGCCAGCCGCGTCTCCGTCAGCTTCTCGCGGGGGATATATTTCAGTTCGATGAGATAACCGTAACGCATATCCGGGTAGCGCGCCAGGAACGGTTCCAGGTAGATGTCCACAAAGCCGCCGCCCAACTCGCGCTCCGACCAAGTGAGAAAGAAGTTGGTCACGTTGAGGTACGCCAGCAGGAAGCCCTGGATCACCTTCTCGCCGGCCAGATAGTCGCGCACTGAGGTCTGCGCGGCAATCGCCTCCGCCAGGTAGTCGAACACCGGCTGCCAGTGTCCCCGATACGCCATCGCACCCATCTGCTCTCCAAAACGCCGCGTGTTCAGCCGGAAGATGTCCACATCCTCGAAGCCATCGCGCAGATAGCCATACAGCAACTCCCGCACGGTCAGGTTTGGAATTTGCAGCACGGGTAAGCCTTCGCGCTCGCCGTCGAAGGTCAACAGGCCCAGGTAATACAGCAGCGAGATGAAGTTCTCGTGCGCCAGGAGTCGCTCCACCGAGAAACTCACCTTGATCCGTCCGCGTGTCTCGCCGTGGGCGATGATCTCGCGCAGCAAGCTGAAGTTCCCGTTCAGTTGCCGATCCACGGTCAGCAGATGCCGCAGTTTTTTGTAGTCCGTGCGCAGATTTTGATCGATGAGATCGGGAGGGGCCTGCCCCTCGCGCATCATGTATTCCAGGAAATACAGCACGGCATCGGGATTGAATACATGGGTATTCGCTTGCTGCGCGAAGCGATAGCCCCCATACCAGGTTGTGAATTGCTCCATTTCCGCCATGTCTGGCGTCAGTTGGCCCTGGGTCTGATAGTAGGTCAACAGCGCGTGGATTTCCGCCTCCGTGAAGCCGAGCAGTTCATTGAACTGCGGTGCCAGGCTGATGTGCGTTCCGATATTGAAGCCACTGGTCACGTCATCCAGCGTGATGGGCGAGACTCCCGTGATAAACAGCCGCGTCAGGCCCGACAGCGCCCCGGTAGTCGCGCTCTTCAGCAAGTTGAAGAAGTACCGGAAGAACCCCGCGCCGTGCGTCAAGTCCCGATAGGCAGATTCTCCCGCCGTCGTCAAAATCGTGTTGGCGAAGTTATCGTACTCGTCAATCAGCAAGTACAGCTTCAGGTCTTTCTTTGTCACCTGGAAGAACAACTCTTGCAACCGATCCGCCGTAGTCGGCGCGCTCAGAATTCGCTCGCGTTCCAGTTGACCGAAATAAGCCTGATAGCGTTCCAGAAAATATCCAAGCACTTGGTCCCCGTGCGCCTCAAACGACACCTGCACCTCTTCGATATGCGGGTTCACCGCCGAGAAGTTGAAGGCCAGCGTCAGATACGTGTTCCGATCCGGCGTGGGATTCTGCCCGATCCAGGTGTTGCCAAACAATTCCGCAAACTGTTCTCGATAGTTGACGTCATAATAATGTTGCAGCACCGATAGCCACAGGCTCTTCCCAAAGCGGCGCGGGCGGATGAAGATCAGATAGTATGGCGCGGCCTCGATCTGCGGGATGAAGCGCGTCTTGTCCACGTAGTACATATTGTCCTGTTGCAACACCCGATAGTTGGCGATCCCATACGGGATACGTTTCACTGTCTGAGTCATCTAGGCCTCCTGACCGCTCTCAAATCCCGGATCGAGTACATCGCTCAACACATCGACTTCGAGGCCCGCGTTGCGCAGCGCGCGGATGTACGGCGCGATGCCGAAGGCGTCGCCCACAATGTGCCCGGTGACGATGAGTTGACCGTCGGCGTGCTCACGCAGGCATTGCAAATCCGCCGGGGAGAGGTGAATGTAGATCACGGTATCGACGCCGTGATCGAAGTAAGCGCGGGCCACGTGATAGCCGCCGTTGGTATAGGCCCCGTGCGCCACCACCACCTTCCCGGCCCGGTCGCCGGCCGCGCCGAGCAGGACGCACACCTCGGTCTGAGCGCGTTGCGCTTCGGGCAGGTTCGCCAGCGCGTCCGCCACCGCGCCCAACGGGGCATCGGGATCGCGGGCCAGCACATCATCGACGACGCGCTGCATCACGCGCCGGCCCAATTCGTCCAGCGGACAATGCACGTTGAGGAACGGCATCCCTAGCCACCGCGCCGCCAGCGGGACTTGCTCGTAATTGCGGATCTGCCCCTCGACGCGCAGCGCCTCCAGCTTGGGCGCGACCGCCGCGCGCGCCGCGTCCTCCGGCACGCCAGCCCCCATCAGTAAATCGACGTGCTTCTCGAAGACGCGCCACGCCTGATGCGGCACGCCCACCGGATGATGCGCGATGACGGCATCGTAGCCCAACTGCCGCGCCATCACCAGCTCTCCCGCGCCGATGTCCAGCCCAAAAAGCACGCGCCGGATAGCCTCACCCGGCACGTAGATCGCGCTGTCGGCGGGCAGCGCCTCGCAATCCACCAGGGCCAACGCGATGTCCATCAATTCGGCAGTGTCCATCACCACACTCTCCTCAGATTTAGTTGCCAACCCCCAACACAATCGATCCCGTGATGCCGTTGACATCCACTGTATACGTCCCGGCGGGCAGCCCGGTAATGTTCAGCTCAAACTGCTCCTCAAACGAGCGACTCGCCGTCTCGCACACGGCATCGCGCGGATGGCTGATGTTGACCGTGACCCAGATCGCGCGCGCGTCCACATCGACGCGCTGCTCTATCGGGCCGGGAGCGCTGCACGTATCGGGAAGCACGCCCCTGGCCGTGACCGTCGCCCGCACCGGCGAAGTCCCGGTCACGCGCAAATCCATGCTGGAGAGCCGGACGCTCTGGACGACAAGGTTGTCGTCGGGGATGGCGGTCGGGAGTGGCGGCGGCACCGGCGCGACAGGCGGCCCATCCCCAGGCGCGTCGGTGGGCGCAGGCGTCGGCGTGGGCATCGGCGTCGGTGACGGCGTCGGCGTCGGCGCGATGACCATACTATCGACAGAAAGCGCGAAGGTCTGCGTCACACCGTGGACGCTGACGATATACTCGCCCGCGCGCAACCCGCCGGTATCCAGCACCACCGTCTCGGCAAACGCGACGAGTTGCGCGGCACAGGCCGCGTCGCGGGGCCGACTTGTGACCACCTCCATGCGCACCTCGCCCGACATCGCCTCAACGGCCTGGCGCACGTCCGAAACCTGCGTGCAGGCGTCGGGCAACACCCCCTCAATAATCACGAGCGGGCGCGTCGGATCCGTGACCGAGGCTTGCACCGTGACACTCTCCACCGCGGCCCGACCTTCCAACGGCAGCGGGAGGTTGTCCTCGGCTAACCAGAACATCCCCGTCGCCCCGTTGACGTTCACGGCATAAGTCCCGGCCAACAACCCATACACGTCCAACGGGATGCGTTCCTCAAAGGCGCTCACCTTGTTCTGGCAAGCGTCATTCGCCGCACGCACAGTCTCGATCTCCACCCACAACGTACTCCGATCCAGATCGCGCCGCTGCGTCACGCTGCCGATGTTAGTGCAGGTATCCGGCAAATCCCCCATCGCGGCCACCACAATCTGCACCGGCGTGGTGTCGAACTTCAGGATTTCGATGCGCTCCACGTAAGCCTGCCCGGTGATGACCTCCGGTTCAACCGCCGGAGCCACGAATTCCAGCGCCGCCGGCGTCGTGGTCGTGTTACGTTGCCCACACGCCGGCAAAACCAGCGCCAATATAATCAGTCCTGCATAATAATAGTACCGTTTTGAGATCATTTTGCTTGCCATCCTCAATTTAGGGGTTTTTCACACACGAATTTCGTATCTGTGTAGGTCACGTATAAAAAGTTGGGATTTCGGGCCTTTTTTCAGAGCCGACAGTGTTACCACACCCCTTGCAAATACGAAAATGACGGCCCGACATCAGACTAACGACTATACGACTATTTTTACTCGTACTTCAGCGCGTGGATGGGGCTGAGGGCGGCGGCGCGAATGGCAGGGTAGATGCCCGAAGCTACGCCAATCAGGGCGGCGAAGGCGATGGCGAAGATAGGCAGCCAGAGCGGGGTGGCAGTCAGGGTGCGGGCGACTTCTTGCCCCCCCATTCCCGGCCCCGGCCCCATAAAGCCGCCCTGTGAGAGGAGCGGTTGCCCTAGCACGTTGATGATCGCGTTGATGCCGAGCGCGAACAGCACGCCGCCAACGCCGCCCAGGAAGCCGATGCTGCCGGCCTCGGCCAGGAAGACGGACATCACGTCCTGGTTGGTCGCGCCGATAGCCTTCATCAGGCCGATCTCGCGTGTGCGCTCGTAGATCGCCATCACCATCGTGTTGGCGATGCCGAACGCGGCGACCAGCAGCGCCACCGCGCCGATCCCGCCGAGGATAGCCTGCACGATCAGGAAGAATTGGTTGATGCTCTCCAGTTGTTGGCGATCCGATTGCACGCTGAAGCCCAGGTTCTTGATCTCCTGCTCGATGTAGGGCGCGAGGTTGGGGTTGGCGACCTTGACCAAAGCCTGATTGTAGCCGCGCCGCGCGCCAGGTTGCGCATCCGGCGGGAGGCCGGCGTTCATCCGCTGGTTGAGACGCTGCGCCTCCTTGAGCGGCATGAAGATGCTGTAGTCGTAGATGTAGCCTTGATGTCGCAATTCGCCCACCACTTCCAGGCGCGCGACGATGCTCTCGGTGGGGTACATGTCGCCTTCGTTCCACGAGTATTGCGTCATCTGGAGCATCTGGCCGAACAATTCGGGCGGCGGGGGCGGCGTCTCGCTCTCCCAACGTAACTCCCAGGGGATGAAGCTATCGGGAACCATCGCGCCGATGACGATCTGGCCCCGGTACAGTTCCAGCGTCCCCCGGTTGAGCCTGGCGAGCTTGGCGAAGTCGTCCATCTCCACGCCGTAGATTTGCGCCCAACCCTCTTGCCGATCCAGTTTGAGCGGCCCCATCATCATCACGTCGAGGAAGGGCGTGACCGCGATCACGCCTTCCATCTGGCGGATTTGTTCCAGTGCGTCATCATCCAGCACGAGAGTTGGTTGCTGCGGTTGCCCATCGGCTTTGCCTTCCATCATCACCGGCCCGCCCCAGTAGTTATCGTTGCGCACCATCAATTCATCGAGGCCGCCCATGCTGTAGAGGCTTTCGGTCGCCAGTTTTTGCAAGCCCGCGCCGAGCGAGACCAGCACAACCACCGCCGCCGTGCCGATGATCACGCCGATGGCCGTCATCGCCACCCGCGCCTTCATGCGCTTGAGGTTGCTGAGGACTAAGCGGAGGAGGTCACGGAGTGTCATAGCAAATGGCAAATGGCGAATGGCAAAGGACGAAGGCTTGTTGCGTCCTGTAGCCTGCGTCCTGTGGCCTGCATCCTGCGGCCTGCATCCTGCGGCCTACGTCCTGTGTCATCACTAGCTCCCCAGGCCGAGCAGGCCCTTGACGAAGCGCCAGATCGTCTGCGGGAGAGTTTCCGGCTGCTCCGGGACTTCTGGCCCCCAGGGGCCGTCCGGGCCATGCGGCCCGTCAATGATGGGCATATCCAGCACCTCAACGGTGAGGGTCTCGCTGAAAATCTGCGTCCGATTGAGGTCGTCCACGTAATGCACGTTGACCACAACCTCCTGCGGCCCTGGCATCTGGGGAAGCGCCATCACATCGAGCGTCCACGAGCCGCCGGGGTCGAGGTTGCCGACGTAGGTGCTGGCCTCGCCCAGAAATTCCAGTCCCGCGCCGGTCGCCTCCAGCGTGGGGACGTTGAACCGCGCCGTCCCGGAGTTGACGACTTCGATGGGCAGTGCGAAGGGCTGGCCCACCAGCGCCGACCCTTCGACCGGGCGGTAGAAGCTGACCTTGAACTGGGGCCGCCGGAAGACCATCAGGCTGACGCGCTGCGTGCTTTTCTCGCGCGTGCCGGCGCCAGTATCGTAATCCAGCGCCACCGGCAGGTTGTGCGCGCGGGTCTCGGCATTGCCGACCACCATCAGCCGCAGGGAGAGTTCGGTCGCGCCGCCGGCCGGGACATTCGGCACAAAGCTGACGTTGCTGCCCTCGATGGGGACGAACGCGCCGAGTTGTTCGCCCTCCGCGCCGCCGAGCGCGAGCGTGATGCGCTGCGCGTCTCCGCCGCCGACGTTGGCGAGTTCCAGCGTGAGCGTGAAACTGTCGCCGGGCGAGATGCTGACCGGCTCGGTGCGGTAGGCTTCGATGAGCAACTGCGGGCGATTCGCCAGGCTGGCGTCCACGTCAATGCCCACCGTCTGCTGATCCGAGTAGCCGCCGCCGCTGTAGTCGCTGTATTCGAGCATCACGGTCAAGCCCTGGCGGCCGCCCTCCTTCCCCGGCTTAAGTTGCAGGGGCAGGGTCACGGTGAGTACGTCATTGATGCGCAGAGTATCGGCGGAAACGATGTTGCCCCCGGTCGCGGGGATGGCGGCGGCGGTGTCAGCGTGGGTCATCACATTGAGGGCCGTGCGGCTGCCGCGATTCGCCAGGGTCAGGGTCAGCGAGAAGGGCATCCCCGGCGTGATGACGGCCGGCGTGGTGGACACGCCTTCGATGAGGATTTTGGGCTTGCCGGTGGCCGGCGCGCCGCTGCTCGCGCCAACGACCTCCACGGGGATGCTCGCCGGGTAGTCATAGTGGTTGCCCTCCCAGTCATTGGCCGAAAGCCGCACCTCCACCTGATGGATGCCGTTGTTGATGGAGGCCGGGACGCGGAAGCGCTGCGTCACCACGAAGGTCGCGTTGATAGGCACCTGCCAGAAGAGGTGGCCCTTGTCGCCGAGCGGGATGAACGTCCCGCCGGGGAAGACGGCCATCGTGTTCTCGCCGGCGCGGCTGCCGTTGTTGTACACCTCCACGCTGACGGTGAACTCCTGGCCGGGGCGCACTTGCAACGGCTCGACCGTGTAGTTGCGCACGGTGAGGATAGGCCGACCGGCCGGCGGCGGGGATTCGGGTTTGGGCGTGGCGGGAGGCGCGGTCAGGCGCAGCGTCCCCGCCCCGATTTGCGCACCGCTGCCGTCCAAGACCCAGAGCGCGTACTCGCCGGCCCCCAGGCCGGGCGGCACGGTCGCTTGCAGCGCCGTCGGATTCACGTAAGCCGTCGGTAGGATGCCGTAGCCGACCAGCCGCACGGTGCAATCAGCGGTGAACGTCAACGGCGCGGTGGCGTACAGGCTCACCACGCCGCCCAAATCCGAGCGCAGGCTGCCCGGCTCCACCGTGATCGGGGATTGCGCCGCCACTCCCGCCGCGCTGCTCAAAGTCAACCCCAGCAGTAATCCGATAAGCCAATGCCATTGTGTCAGTTGTTTCATAGAGACCTCACGAAGAATTGAGAATGAAGAATTGAGAATTGAGAAT
>SLSP01000068.1 GCA_007130345.1 Thermoflexales bacterium | reverse complement strand
GGCATAGCAAGCCTCCTTAGCTAAATGCTGTTGCATTATACCGCAGTTCTATCTGGGGAGGGACTTCCGCCGCGCTGTACTAGGAGTTCATACAGTCCCCAGAGCGATCCTATCCCAGCAGCTATCCAAAGATAGGGAAAAGCATCCCAGACATTGGTGGTGCGCGGCATCAAGTCTAGGCCCAATCCTAACACAGGCGTAAGCAAGGGCAGCCCGGCCAGTGTAAAAGCCAAGCGATTACCAATCGAATGTTCGGCAAATCTCCCAAAGGCATCCCGATGCGTGAGGAGTTTGTCAGGCGTTATCAATATCCACCACAACAAGCGGAAGTAATCGAGTGGATTCCAGACCGAGAGACTCTTAGGGGAGGGTATTGTGAATCTGGGTGGCGAAGCTTCGCGCGCACGTTCCCGGTCATCGCCTACTACTCCTTGCTGCAAATAGCGGGCGGCATCTTTATAATCCGGCTGAATGCGCACGACCTCGGCAAAAAATTGTTGCGCATCGGCATACTGCTGCTGTTTCAGCGCGCCCAACGCTTGTTGATACAAGCCATTCAGGCGCTTTTTCTCTTCCAGGCGGGCCAGCAACGGATCCCAATCCTCGGCGTCAGGATAATCTTGAGCTATTTTTTGCGCCAATTCATACGCGGCGTCAAAGTCCTGGTCGTTTTTCAGTCCTTCAACTTTGTGCTTTAACCGTCTTACTTCGCGCCGCTTCTGCACTCGCGCGACTTCTGCGGCTTGCTCCGGCATACCCGCTTGATTGAACGCCGCTTCTGCGGCCTGGAAGTCTTCCTGTTTCAAGGCCGCAGAAGCGTGCGCCTGCCACACGGCGCGCTTGCCGCGCAAGGCTTCGGGATGCTGTGGATCCAGGCGCAACACGGCTTCGTATAATTCCAACTGAGCGTCTGCTTCAGCGGCGGCCTCGGCTTGTTGCAAATAGACCTGGATCAGGCGCGGACGGGCTTCGCCGGGCACAAACTCGTGCCACGTTTCCAACAGCGTCCGGGCTTCGTCTAATCGGGCATTGCCAATCAAAATTTCCGCCAGCAACAAGTTGGCGCGGATGTGGTTGGGATTGACGCCTATCGCTCGCCGGAGCAAGTCTTCCGCGCCCTGAATATCCCCGCTCCGATACATCCCGTGCGCGGCCTGGTACAGATTTTCGGCAAGCGGCTGGATGCGGTCAAGCTCATCCTGCACGCGATTGAGAGGGCGGTAATCGGCGATCCAGCGGCGCAGCAGTTCCACGCGGAACCGATAGCCGCCGTCCACAGCTTCCAGAATATCCCAGTCTTGCAGGAGTTGGGGCGCGTTTTGCAGCTCGCGGATCACGATGCGCACCCCGGCCTCGCGTAGGATGTGTTCCAGGTCACCCTCACTCACGACGCGGGGGCCGGCCTGCGCCAACGCCGCGCTGACCACGCGCTCCGCCGGGCCGAGGCCATCCCACAGCCATTCCAGCGTGTTGCGCGCCGCATCCAGCGCATCCGGCACGGCGTCTTCCACCATCTCCACGCTGACCGGCGATGGTTCGTCCTCGGCGTTCTCGTGGGCAATCTCCCACACCTGGGAACAGAGCGCCTGAGTCAGGAAGGGATGCCCGCTGGTCAGTTCCCACACGCGCCGAGCGGCTTGATCCGGCCATTGCAGCGTGCCGTTGGCCTGGGACAGTCGCGCCAGTTGGAACGTGTCTTTTTGGGAGAGCAGGGACACCCGCTTGTTGGGGATGCCCTTGAACACCGAGAGCGCGATATTTGCCAGATCGCCGATGTTGCGCCCCAGCACAAAGACGAACTGCAAGCGCGCCGGGTCGAGGGTCAGCAATTCGCGCAGATAGGGGAAGAAATCGCTGATGGCTTTGCCGCCGCCGGGATCGGCCAGCACGTCGAACTCATCGAATAGCAAGACCAGCGAATGTCCGGCGGGGAGGGCATCGGCCAACAGCGCGGGCAACCACGTCTGGCGGAAGGCTTGGCGGGGATCGTCGCCCAAATCCGGCGCGGGCTGCGCCAGGGCGTGAGCGATGGTGCGGGCCAACTCACGCAGCAGCCGCTCCAGCGGCCACTGCGCCTTGTCCTGCAAATCGAAATAGACGGGGCAATACTGGCCCTCGTCTGGCAAGTGCGCGGCCAGATATTGCAGCACCGAGGTCTTACCGATGCGCCGCTGCCCGAACAACGTCAGCGCGTTCTGCCCCGGTTGCCGCAGGACACGCACCACCTCGCGCAGCACATCCTGCCGCCCGATGAAGGCAGCATCTTCGCCGACGGGATTGCCGGTGCGGTAGGGATTCTCAAGGAGCATCAATATCACCATCCATGTGCGTCATTGTATCGCTATTATAGGCGCATTCGGCAGACTTTCAACAGGTTGCCACGCCGATGGCTTCAATCATCGGCTGCTGTAAGGTCTCGGTGGGATGAAAGACGCGCGTCAGGCCAGACCCATTCATTTATCCGTTCAAAAATTCGTTGTCGGCTACTCATCTGAACAGTTACTTTGACGTTTGACGCACAACGCGCATTTTCGCGCCCAACAACACGGTCAAGCCATGCCCGCGCGACATTTCTACAAAACTCACCCGTTTGTAATGAGACCTTAACACAAAATCCTTAAAAAAGATTGTATGATAGAAATGAGGCATGGGAATCCACAACTGCCATGCGCCCGACTGTAGCCAGCCTTTAACTTTCACATCATTTTTTAAGGAGGAAAATAATGCTCAAGAAAACATTAGGATTGTTGACCGCGTGTCTGTTCAGCGCGCTGGCTTTGATGGCGATGATGGGGGCACTGACCGTCGGACAAGCGCCGGCGCAGGCTGCCCCTGTCGCGCCGATGGATGACTGCGTTGTGGTGAGCGAGGACATCGCCGCCGATGTCACCTGGACGCAGTCATGTTACCGCGTGATGACCACCACCGTCACGGTGCTGCCCACGACCACCTTGACCATTGCCCCGCCACCCGGCGGGACGCGGGTGGAGTTCGCGCAGAACGCGCGCTTACAAGTGCTCGGACGCCTCGCGGCTATCGGCACCGCCGCCGATCCCATCACGTTCACGTCATCCGCGGCGAATCCGGCGCGCTGCGACTGGGTCGGCATCATCCTGGGCACGGATAGCGACTACAACCGGATCGAGCACGCGCTCATCGAGTACGCTTGCACCGCCATCAGCTCCGATGGCCTCGTGTATCCCGCGCAAGGCAACCGCATCCTCTCCAACACCCTGCGCTTTAGCGGCGGCGACGGGACGCGCCAGGGCGCTATCGGCGGGGACCTCGACTACTCCATCATTCGCAACAACATCATCTACAGCGTCAGCAACGGCATCGCCGTCAATGAAGCGGGCCACAACACCATCGCCGACAATCACATCTTCGATGTGGACCGCTATGGCATTTACATGATGGAAGGCGGCGTGGGTGGCGGCACGAGCAATCAGATCACGGGAAACACCATCCGCCACTGCATCAGCGGCGCGATCCGGCTGGAAGTGGGCGCATACAACGTTATCTCCAACAACCTCATCTACGAGAACCCCGGCGAGGCCATCGTCCTGATCGATCAAACCCGCAGCAGCGTGCAGGCCAATCACATCTACGACAATGGCGGCGACGCCGTTTACGTCGGACATCGCACGCGATTGGAGACGTTGAGCGATAACGTCATCCACGCGCCCGCCGGTAACGCCGTGCATTTCGTGAATACCAGCGAGGACTCCCGCGACCCCAACACGTTTAACGCGCTCTGCGCTCCGACCGGCGCGGCCTTGTGGAACGATTCCCCCGACACGATCACCGCGCCGCGCAACTGGTGGGGCACCAACGCGCCCACCGACACCCTGCACGGCCCGGCGGACATCATCCCCTGGATGACGTTCTCCGTCGAAGTGACGCCCACGCTGCTCCCCGCCGAGGTGGGCGGCGCGGCGACGGTCTATGTCCGCCTGGCCGACGCGAATGGCAACACCGTCCCCGCCGCCGCGCGGGAGGTGCAGTTGACGAGCAACGCCGGGACGCTGGCCCCGCTGATAACGCTGGATGCCGACGGCGCGCAGCACGCGCTCCTGACGCTGACCGATCTCCCTGCCGAGGATACGGTCGTCATCAGCGCGACGGCCTTCTGCGATTACACCGCCGTCGTCACGTTGACGCTGGAGCGCACCAACCTCGCCGTCGCCAAGACGACCGCCATCACCCAAGCCCTCCCCGGCGAGACCGTGACGTATCGCCTGCACTACACGAACACCAGCGCCGTCACCGCGACGGACGTGCGGCTGACGGACACGCTTCCGGCGGGCATGGTTTGGGCCGGGGATACCGCCGCCGCCCTCGGCTGGACGCGCGTGACGACATCCCCGCCCGTGTGGACGCGGCCCGCGCTGCCACCGGACACCGACGGCGTCTTCGTTCTGACCACGACCCTCGCGGCGGCGACGTGCGGCGAGGCCCTGGTGAACCGCATCGCCATCGACACGGCCACCGCCGAAATCACCACCACCGACAACGTAGCCCAGTCCCCGCCCGTGACAGCTATCTGCCCGGCGGTCGCCATCGCCAAGACCGGCGACGCGCTCTCTAAAGTGGGGGATACAATCACGTACACCTTCGCCATCACCAACACCAGCGTGCCGAGCATCGCGCCGCCATTGCATCTGGACAGCATCCTCGATATGGGCGAGGGCTGGCCCGGCCTCGGAGATCTCGCCTCCTACGTGCCGCCGGCGTGCCACACCCTGGCCCACTCGGATACATGCCGGTTCAGCGTGCCGTACACCGTTCCCGCCGACGTCCCCAATCCCCTGCGCAACACCGTCGTACTCACCTATCATCCTCACGGATTTACCGTCCCCGTAACCGCGACCGATAGCCATGCCACGGATCTCTTCACGCCGGCGGTTGCCATCGCCAAGACCGGCGACGCGCTCTCTAAGGTGGGGGGTACGGTCACGTATACCTTCGCCATCACCAACATCAGCGTGCCGAGCATCGCGCCGCCGCTACATCTGGACAGCATCTTCGATATGGGCGAGGGCTGGCCCGGCCTCGGCGATCTCGCCTCCTATGTGCCGCCCGCGTGCCTCACCCTGGCTTACTTGGATACCTGCCAGTTCAGCGTGCCGTACACCGTTCCCGCCGACGCCCCCAATCCCCTGCGCAACACCGTCGTGCTCACCTATCATCCCCACGGATTCACCGTTCCCGTAACCGCGACCGATAGCCATGCCACGGATCTCTTCACGCCGGCGGTTGCCGTCGCCAAACACGGCGAACTCGCTTCCGACGGCACAAACGTTGTCTACACCTTCCACATCACCAACACCGGCTCGGCCAATAGCCCGCCTCTGATGCTGGACACGGTCTTCGATGTGGGCGAAGGCTGGCCCGGCCTCGGCGATCTGACGGCCGAGGCCCAGGCCGGCGGCTGTGGAGAACTGGACGCGGGCGCGAGCTGTGTCTTCGACGTGATCTACACGATCCCCTCCTACACCGCCACGATGCCCGGCACCATCCCCCTGACCAACACCGTCACGGTGACGTATCACCCCCTGGGCTTCCCCAACCTCGTCACGGCGACGGATACCCACGCGATGGATTCCGTGGTCGATCTGGTGGTGGTCAAGGATGACGATGTTGGCCCGACAACGCCCAGCGGGCTGGACGCGACCACCCGCGCGCTCCTGGCGCGGCATGTCCCCCAGACCACGACGCGGCACCGCGAGTTCGTCTATGAGGGCGATCTGATCACTTACACGATAGCCGCCTGCAACGTCCACGGCACCTATGCCCACAACGTCGTCCTCACCGAGCTGATCCCGACCTACACCACCTACGTCGAGCGCGACTTCGGCTGGATACCGGCCGGCGGACGCGAATACACGCTGCACGTCGGCACCCTCGCGCCCCAGGACTGCAAGTTGACCTATATGGTCGTCCGCGTGCAAGAGCAGCTTCCCCCCAACGTGAACAACCTGGATAACCTGGTCTGTGGCTGGGCCAGCGGCATCGAACTCACGCCCGACGATAACTGCAACCACGAGGACACGCCCGTGCGCCGCCGCCCCGACCTGTTCATCACCAAGACGGCGGCCATCACGCGCGCCGCGCCCGGCGAAGTGGTCACATTCACGCTGACCTACGGCAATCAGGGCGGCGGCGCGGCCCCCGACGTGGTTATCACCGACACGCTGCCCCCGGAGTTGGACTACGTCAGCGATACCAGCGGCCTGTCTCTGACACACATCGGGCGCGATCTGGTGTGGACGCTGCCCGCCACGCTCCCCGTCGGCGCGCAAGAGACCTTCACCCTGATGCTGGCGCTCACGGACACTATCGGCTGCAACGTTCCCACGACCAACACCGCCCGCATCGCCGGAAGCGCGCCCGAACCGGACTACACCAACAACGTCGCCACCGCCACCGTCACAGCGACCTGCTTTGTCGATCTGGTGGTTATCAAGGATGACAGCGTCGGCCCGACTTCGCCCTATGCCCCGCTAGACGAGAGGGCCGCGCGCTTCCAGGCGTGGCTGACCGAGAATCGCCCCCAAGCCGTCACGCAGCACCGCGAGTTCATCTACGAGGGCGATCTCGTCACCTATACTATCTCCATCTACAACGCCGGGCCGTACACAGCCACGAACATCGTCGTCACAGAGTACCTGCCCACGTACAGCGACTACGTCGAGCGCGACTTCGGCTGGACGCGGGTGGAGGAACGCCTTTACACGCAGCACATCGCCAGCCTCGCGCCGGACGATGGCGTCATCCTCTACATGGTCGTGCGCGCCCATGATCCCATCCCCGAAGGCGTCAACTACCTCATCAACCGGGTATGCGCCTGGGCCGATGAGCCGGATCGCAACCGGGACGACAACTGCAATTACGAGGACACGCCCGTCCGCCGCCGCCCCCTGCGCGTTTCCAAGTCCGCGCCGCTGTGCATCGCGCCGGGCGACTATTTCAACTACACGCCCCGGTACACCAACACCAACCACACCACCGGTTTCTTCAACGTCCCGATGACCGACACGCTGCCCAACTACGTGACCTACGCGGGCGCGACACCCGGCGCGTGGACGTGTGACGGCGGGAGGTGCTACACCACCTTGCCGAGCGTCCCGGCCAACACCACCGCCACCGGGCCACAGTTGCCCGTGCGCCTCAGCCCCACCTTCCCCTATACCACCCAAAGCACCATCACCAACGTCATCGAGATCAGCGGGGGCGTGCGCTTCGTCCACACGCGGGTTGTAGACATCGGCCCCAACCTGGCGGTGGTGAAGAACGACAACGTCGGGCCACTGCCCGCGCAACAACAACGCGAGTGGCAGCAGATGGCACGCCAGATCTACGGCAACAACGACCTCGCGCTCGACCTGCCGCCGCAACGCGAATACGTCCGCCCCGGCGAGCTGATCACCTACACGCTGCTCTACGTCAACACCGGCATCGGCGCGGCGCGGGACGTGGTGCTGACGGAGTACCTGCCCGTGCATACCACCTATCACGGCGGCGGGTGGGATCACGCCGGCGGCAACATCTACACCGTCAACCTCGGCACGCTGGAACCGGGACAGGGCGGCAAGCGCGTCTTCGTCGTCCGCGTCATCGAGGACTTCCCCCTCAACGTGGATCGCGTCCTTAACGTGGCGCGCATCACCACCTCCGACGAAGAATGCGACTTGAGCGACAACACCACCAACGAGGATACCCCGGTGCGCACGGACACGCTGCTGCTCGTCGCCAACCGCAACAGCAACTCGGTGGACGTCTTCGACACGATGACGTTCCGCTACCTGGACAGCTTCGACGTGGGGCCACTGCCTTTTGGGATGGTCATTTACGATGGCCTGCTCTACGCCAGCAACTTCGAGGGTATCGGCAGATCGAGTCATGTGACTGTCATCGACCTGGAGACGTGGGACTTGGTCAAAAATATCGAGGTTGGCTACCATCCGGCGCACATCACGGCGCATGACGGCCACATCTACGTGAGCAACCACAGCGGCGGAGAGAGCATCACCGTCATCAACCACGCCACCCTCGAAGTCATGGCGCGGCTGCGCATCAATCAGCCCCCGGCAGAGGATTTCGGCTTCTTCGGTATCACAGCAGACACGTTGCGCGGGCGCATCCTCGCCACCAAGCGCTACCTGGGCGGCGCGGGGCTGTGGAGCATTAGCCCGCGCGCCCATGGATTCAATCTCGCGTGGGAGGTACAGAGCGACGAGCTATTACCCTATTCCGTAATCTACAATCCCACCACCGACAACGTTTACGTCGCCTATCCCCATCGAGATGAAGTGCGTATGTACGACGCGGGGAACTTCGACCTGTTGCACGTCTTCCAAACCCAGACGCAAGACCCGAACAATCCGGGATTTGGCGGACACGGACTGGCCGTCCACGGCGCGTGTACTTACGTGGCAAACTACCAGGCCGAATCGGTCAGCGTCCTGGCAGAAGGGCCGTGCGGAGGTACCACCAGCAGCACAATACCGCCCGAACAGCACACCATCATGATCGCCCACTACATCTACCTGCCCCTGATCACACGCGGATCCCGCCCCTTCCCCCACGTCGCCACCCATATCCCGGTGAACGGCCAGCCCAAGGGATTAACAGCCGGGAACGGCATCGTCGTTGTCACGCTGCCAGAGCAAAACCGCCTCGCCATCATCGACGTGCGCACCCAGAACGTCATACGCTACGTGGAAACCGCAGGCGACCACCCCCACACTGCCGTCATCTACACCCCACCGCGATAACCATACGCCACGCCAGATCACACGCTGCATCCACAAGGTGCCCTGCCCAAACCGTAGGGCACCTTGTTCGCACTTACCGCAACAGCCCCCACCCCGCGCTTTCCCCGTCCCTCATTGTATGCTATGATGAGGGGACAATACATGATTCATTTCGAGACTTCTGGTGGCAAAGAACCACCACGCACTTTTGAGCGTCAAACGCGAAACGTCAAACGTAATAGCAAACCGGTTCTGACGTTTGACGCCTGACGTTTCACGCTTCACGCAACACTACCCAAAATCGAAGACACCCCATGACACCGCCTGAACAAGACCCGCGCGTTGCCTTGAGCACCTTGCGCGCCGCCGATGGCCCCGCCTGGCGCGCGCTGGCGCACATGGCCCTGGTCGCGCCGGAAGCCCAGATCGCGCCGCCGATGGCCGGCACGCTTCTGAACGCCGTCCCCGCCGACGCGGCGTTGCTCCTGGCGCGCCTGGCGCAGCACGACCTGCTCATCCCCGCCGGGCACACGACCGTGCGCCGCCAGCGTTGGCCCGCCTACGCCATCCCCTCGGCCGCGCGCGACCTCGCCCGCGAGACGCTCCTCGCGCCCAAGCCCGATGGCCTGGGCGTCACCGCGCTGCCGAAAGCCCATGCCGCGCTGCTGACGCGCTATCGCGCCCAGGCCCGCGACGGTCTCTGGCACACGCTGCCCGACGACGGTTACATCCACCAACATCTCGTCTGGCACATGCTCCAGGCGGAAAAACCCTCCGCCGTCCACGCCCTGCTGCGCGAGAAGACCGCGCGCGGGCATCACCACGGTTGGTATCACATCCGTGACGCGGCAAATCAGATCGGGGGCTATCTCACCGATCTCCGCCAGGCCCGCCATCTGGCCGAAGCGCAAGGCGCGTTGGGCTTACGCCTGCGTTATGGCCTGCTGGCGAGCGCGTTCAATACCCAGGTGCGGCGCGTGTCGCCCCCTTTGCTGATAGCCTTGACCCGCCGCGAGGTCTGGGATTGGGAACAGGCCGTGTCCCACGCCCGCCGCCAGCCTGACCCCGTGACCCGCGCCGCGCTCCTGGCCGAGCTGGCCCCGCTGGCCCCCGCATCCCGCCGCGAAGTCGCCTTCAACGAGGCCTTGGAATCCGCCCGCGCCCTCCCCGCAGACGCGGAGC
>SLSP01000415.1 GCA_007130345.1 Thermoflexales bacterium | reverse complement strand
TAGGTTGCGTGTGGAAAAATCGGATTTTTGGACTTTTTTCAGGGGACTCAGAGCCTTTTGCTCGTAAAGCTGAAACGTTACGTTACGTTACGTTACGTTACTTCCGCAATGTAAATCTCAAACGGCGCGATATCCAGCGCGGCGAGGTCGCCGGGTGTCTCGCGGGCCGCGTTGGAGAAGACCAGGCGCTGCGCCGCCAGCTCCTCGAAGGCGAGCGTGTGCGCTTCTGCCGAGAAGTTGAGCACCACCAGGCACGTCTGCTCTGGCGTGGCGCGCAGGAAGCAGAAGCACTCCGCGTGATCCTCCAACAACGGGGTGTAGTCCCCGGCGATGAGGGCGGGCGTCGCTTTGCGCATCCGCAGCATCCGCTTGTAGAAGTTGAGCATTGCGTTGGGATCGGCCTGCTGGTCGGCCACATTGATGCCCTCGGCGTAGTTGGGCTGGACGGGCAGCCAGGGTTCGACGTCGGGCGGGCAGAAGCCAGCGTGGGGCGCGTTGGCCCACTGGACGGGCGTGCGGCAGCGGTCGCGGGTGCGCGCGCAGACGATGGCGGCAGCTTGTTCCTCTGGCATCCCCGCGTTGACGGCCACCTCGTACTGCCGCAGCGCGAAGGTATCGCGCAATTGAGCCACGTCGGTGAAGACCGCGTTGGGTATCCCGATTTCCTCGCCGTTATAGAGGAAAGGCGTTCCCCGTAGCGTGAGCAGCAGCGCGAGCGAGAGGCGCGCGAGTTCGTCGTCGTGGACGCCATCCCCGAACCGGCTCTTGACGCGGGACGAATCGTGGTTGCCGAGCGCGTTGCACGGCCACGCGCCCTCTGGCAACTCGGCCAGCCGCTCCGCCTGGTTCGCGCGGATGTGCGCGGGCGTGAGCGGCTCCTCGCGCCGCATCAGTGGGAAGTTGAAGACCAGGTGCAGTTCGTCGTCGCCGGTGCCGTGATAGGCGATGTCCTCATCCTCGGCCACCAGCACGCGATCCTCGTACTCATCCACCACCTGACGCAGCTCCTTCATCAGCGGATGCATCTCGTCGTCCCGATCCACCTGGTGGATGAAGAGCGCCTTCCACATCTCGCCGACGGCCTCGCGCTCCGCGTCGGTCTGCGCGGCCTGGCCCATCTGGTACAGGTCGAGCAGCGTGATGCCGGCTTCGTGGTCGGGCATATCGGGGTCTTCGTAAATTGTGCCGATGGCGTCCAGGCGGTAGCCGTCCACGCCCATATCGAGCCAGAAGCGCACCGCGTCCCACATCGCTTGCCGCACTTCGGGGTTGCGCCAATTGAGGTCGGGCTGCTCCTTGAGGAAGAAGTGGTAGTAATACTGGTCGGTGGTCGGATCATATTCCCAGGCCGAACCGGTGAAGGTGGATTCCCAGTTGTTGGGTGGCAGCCGCTCCCCGTTTGGGCCGATCTGGCCGTCGCGCCAGACGTACCAATCGCGTTTGGGATTGTCGCGGCTGGACTTGGATTCCAGGAACCAGGGATGCTGCTCGGAGGTGTGGTTGAAGACCATATCGAGGATCACGCGGATGCCGCGCGCGTGGGCCTCTTCCAAGAAGGTCTCGAATTCGGCGAGCGTGCCGTATTCCGGGGCCACGTCGCAGTAATCGGCCACGTCGTAGCCGCAATCGGCCTGCGGCGAGGGGAAGTGCGGCGAGAGCCACAGTGCGTCGATGCCCAAATCCGCGAGATAATCGAGCTTCTCGATGATCCCCTGGAAGTCGCCGATGCCGTCGCCGTTGCCATCGGCGAAGCTGCGCGGGTAAATTTGATAGAAGACGGCAGTTTGCCACCATTTAAGGGTTGTCATAGGGAAAGGATCTCCTTTTTATTGAGATAGATTGTCTCGTGATGTCGAGTTCCTGTCATTATATAACGCAAAGCAAGGGGAACAACTCCGCGCCGGGCGCGCGTGCTTTTTCTCTATGAAAGCCAGGTCTAACTTCAGTTTGGGGATGGCGCGGGCTTCTTGTATAATGAATAGAGGGGGCTTCAGATAAGTCTACAGTACCGACTCTCCAACCATTGCAAAAACGTGTGATGTCGGCACGCGCTCACGTCAGGCTCAAAGGGGATGTTATGGCTAACTATCGCATTACAGACCACCCGATCTTGCCCGTAACTGAGGCGGCGACGGTGGAATTTTCGTGGCAGGGCAAGCCATTGACTGCCCGCCCCGGCGAGATGATCTCGTCCGCGCTGTTCGCGCGCGGCATCCGCGCGTTTGGACATCACCCCAGGGATGGCGCGCCGCAGGGCATCTTCTGCGCCAACGGGCAGTGCTCGCAGTGCATGGTCATCGCCGACGGCAAGCCGGTGAAGGCGTGTATGACGCCGGTGGCTCCGGGGATGCGCGTCGAACCGCTGGACGGGCTGCCCGTGCTGCCCGTGCTGCCGGAGGTCGCGGGGACGCCGGCGCTGGCCGAGACGCCGACGGTCGAAGTCCCGGTGCTGATCCTCGGCGGCGGCCCGGCGGGGATGTCGGCGGCGATCCAGTTGGCCGAGCGCGGCGTCCGCGTAATCCTGGTGGATGACAAAGACCGGCTCGGCGGGAAGCTGGTGCTGCAAACGCACCGTTTCTTCGGCTCCATCAACGCCGTCTACGCCGGGACGCGCGGCATCGACATCGCCGCGAAGCTCGAAGGCCAGGTGCGCGCGCGTCCCGAAATCGACGTGTGGCTCAACAGCACCGCGCTCGCCGTGTTCAGCGATGGGCTGGTGGGCGTGCTTCAAAGTGGCGGAGAGGGCGAAACCGCTAGGGCTGTTTCCCCCGCACCCTCTCTCCCCCCCACCGAGCGTTACGTGCTCGTCAAGCCTCAAATCCTCCTCGTCGCTACCGGCGCGCGGGAGAAGTCCCTGGTCTTCAAGGGGAACACGCTGCCCGGCGTTTACGGCGCGGGCGCGTTCCAGACCCTCGTGAACCGCGATCTGGTCAAGGCCGCGAATCGGCTCTTCATCGTCGGCGGGGGGAACGTGGGGTTGATTGCCGGGTATCACGCGCTGCAAGCCGGCATCGAGGTGGTGGGGCTGGTGGAGGCGCTGCCCGAATGTGGCGGCTACAAAGTCCACAAGGACAAGCTCGCGCGGATGGGCGTGCCGATTTACACGCGGCACACCATCGTCAGCGCGAACGGCGCGGGTGCGCGCCAAGCAAGTGGCGCGGGCCAGGTGGACTCCGTGACCATCGCGCAGCTCGATGACGCCTGGCGCGTCATCCCCGGCACGGAGAAGTCCTTCGCATGCGACACGGTGCTGATTGCGGTGGGCCTCGATCCGGTGGACGAGTTCACGGCGAAGGCGCGGGAGTACGGGCTGCCGGTCTTCGACGCGGGCGACGCGGAGGAGATCGCGGAGGCGTCGGCGGCGATGTTCTCCGGCAAGATCAAGGGGCTGGAAATCGCTCGCGCCCTGGGCCTCGATGTGGGCGACGTGCCCCGCGACTGGTATCGCACTGCCGACATCCTCAAATCGCACCCCGGTGCGGTCATCGAAGCGCGCATCCCAGAGCAGGGGAGCGGCGTTGTCCCCATCCTCCACTGCACGCAGGAAATCCCGTGCAATCCTTGTACCTCGGTCTGCCCGCAGCAGCTCATCCACATCCCCGATGAGGACATCCGCGTCATCCCGGACTTCCTGGGGCCAAGCGTGGACAAGGCGTGCATCGGCTGCGAGAAGTGCGTCACCATCTGCCCCGGCTTGGCGATCACGCTGGTGGACTACCGCAAGGACGCGGCGATGCCCACGGTGACGCTGGCCTACGAGTTCCTGGAAGCGAGCGTGGCGGCGGGTGACACCGTGACCGTGCTTGACGCGGTGGGCGAGGTGCTCGGCGACGTGGTGGTGACGAACGCGCGCGCCATCCCGCGCAACGACCGCACCGTGATGCTCAAGCTCCAGGCGCCGGCGGAGATCGCCAAGCGCATCGCGGGGATCCGCGTGCAGGAGCCGTGGGTCGCCGAGGCGCTGGAGACGGAGGTCACGCGCATCGACGACGACGAGATTGTGTGCCGCTGCGAGCGGGTGACGGCAGACGAGATTCGCGCCCTCATCCGCAAGGGCTACCGCGATATGAACGAGATCAAGGCGGTGACGCGGGCGCAGATGGGGGCGTGCGGTGGCAAGACGTGCAGCGCGCTGCTCCTGCGCCTCTTCCGCGAGGAGGGCGTCCCGCTGGACGAGGTGCGGCGCAACGTCCCGCGCCCGCTGTTTGTGGAAGTGCCGCTCGGCGTATTTGCTGGCGCGGAGGAAAAGGGGGCACGCGATGAGTGAGCAAATGCTATTCCGTATTTGGTTTACGCAACACGCAACACGCAACACGCTTCTCTCGGAGGTCTCCCATGTCTGACGTGACCGCCGTTTACGACGCCATCATCATCGGCGCGGGGAGCGTGGGCGTGCCAACGGCGCTGGCGCTGGCCGAGGCCGGGCTGGACGCGCTCGTGCTTGACCAGTTTGCCAGCCAGGGGCAAGGCTCCAACAAGGCCGCGATTGGCGGCATCCGCGCCACGCACTCCGACCCGGCGAAAATCCGCCTGTGTCTGCGCACGCTCGACATCGTCAAGGGGTGGGGGGCGACCTACGGCCACAATTTGGAATGGACGACGGGCGGCTATTCCTTTGTCGCTTACCGCGAGCAGGAGGAGCGGACGCTCAAGGCGCTGCTGAAAATCCAAGAGACTTACGGCCTCAACATCGCATGGTACGACCGGGACGCGCTGCTGGACATCATCCCCGACCTGAACCCGGAGGGCCTCATCGGCGGGACGTTCTCGCCGGAGGACGGCCACTGCTCGACGTTGCTGATGGGGCACGCTTTCTACGACGCGGCGAAACAGGCCGGGGCCGCGTTCCGCTTCAACGAGAAGGTGCTCGCCATCCCCACGCAAGGCGGGCGCGTGACCGGCGTGCAGACCGACCGGGGCGTCTACCACGCGCCGGTGGTCATCAACGCGGCGGGCGCGTGGGCGGCGGAGATCGGCGCGCTGGTGGGGATGACGCATCCCGTCTTCCCCGACTCGCACGAGGCTGGGATCACCGAGCCGGTGGCGCACTTCCTCCAGCCGATGGTGGTGGACATCCGTCCCGCGCCCGGCTCCAAGAACTACTACTTCTTCCAGCTTCATAGCGGGCAGGTGGTCTTCTGCATCACGCCAGAGCCGCCTGTCCCCGGCCTGGATTGCCGCGAGACCAGCGCGTTCCTGCCGATGGTGGCCCGCCGCATGGTCGATCTGATGCCGCGCCTGACCAACATCCGCGTGCGGCGGACGTGGCGCGGCCTCTATCCGATGACGCCCGACGGCTCGCCGCTGGTAGGGTGGGCGCGCGAGGTTGCCGGCTACCTGATGGCTATCGGCATGTGCGGGCAGGGCTTTATGCTTGGCCCCGGCCTGGGCGAGCTGCTGGCGCGGATGGTGGCGGGGAATACCACGGCAGATGACGCGGAGACGCTGGACATCCTCTCGCCGTATCGGGAGTTTCAGGGGATGGAAGCGCTGAAGTGATGCTGCCCGCATCCCCCGATGCAGTCCGCTATAGCTCAACGGCCTCCCCAGGGGAGGCCGTTGGCTTGTGCGTCACGCAGGCAGCGCGTGAGGCGATTACGCCGCTTGCCGGGCTGCGATCTGCTCCTCGACCGCTTGAATCTCCAGGCGCAGGCTTTCCAAATACTGCTCCAATTGGGCGATCTGCTCCGCCTGAGTCAAGAACCGCCGCTTGAAGCGGGGATGTTCGTGGCACTCGCAGGCCGATCTATGGTGATGATGTTTTTCCCGATGACCGTGACATTGACGCTCAGTTTGGCAACACATAGTTTCTCTCCTTATAAAGTTAGTGAATGTTTATATAAGCATATACTAATATCACGACGCAAAAAAATGTAACAGATCCGCCTTGTGCGCAGGCTGCAATTGCCAATCCGACCTACGATACTGAAGCGTTACCCTCTAAAGCATCCAGTAACGCTTGCTTGCACTCCGCGAACCGCGTTCTATCCAGCGTGTAATGGATATAGGAACCGTGCCGCTCGCTTTGCACCAAGCCAGCTTGCCGCAAAATGCGGAGATGCTGCGATACCGCCGACTGCGTCACGCCGAGCCGCTTTGCCAGCGCGTTGACGCACAACGTTCCCTTCCGACATTCCGACGGTTGCTTTTTGGCGGAACAGGGCCTATCCAACAACCTGATCAACCTCAAGCGCGTCGGGTCGGAGAAAATTTTGAACATCTCGGCGGCTGTTTCTACATCGCGCATAGTTCAAGGCGTCCTGTATTAGTGTATGCTAATATGGTAACAGTATAACCGAGCCGAGACATCTTGTCAAGTCGCCCGTTAGTGGTATACTCCCGTCCAGTTGAATAAGAAAACGGTTGGTGTGCCCGCGACGCTCGCGTCACGGGCTTAAAGCGAGGAAGCCGGTGCAAATCCGGCGCTGTCCCGCAACGGTAAATGGGGGTGCTTCCCCACAAGCCCGATACTCCGCCCACCCGGTGATTACACACCTTCGCGGAAAGGTCGTGGCACAATGGTTAATGAGACATGTGCCCTTTCCCTGCGGGGAGGGGCTTTTTTGTTGCGTGTTGCGTATTTTACGCAATACGCAACACGAAATACGCAATACGGAGGAACAATGTTCAAACGAATCTGGCTGGTACTTTTACTTGGATGTTTGGTGATGGCGGGGGGCGTACTCGCGGCAGCGCGCCCGGACAATGACGCGGCCCTGGATTGGCTGCGCGCGGCGCAGCAGGCCGATGGCGGCTTCACCAATGGCTTCACCGAAGGCTCCGACCTGGGTGCGACCGTCGAGGTGCTGCTGGCGGGCGTCGCGGCGGATGCGCCCGTGGGCGAGGGGGCCGCGCTGGACTACCTGCGCGCTCAGGTCGAGGCGGGGGCCGTCGCTGACGCCAGCAGCCTGAGCCGCGTGGTGATGGCGCTGGCAGCCCTGGGCGAAGACCCGCGCAGCTTCGCCGGAGACGACCTGGTCGCGGCGTTGCTGGCAAGCCAGGATGCGGCGACAGGTCAGTTCGGCGACTCGCTCTTCGGGCACGCCTACGCGCTGCTGGCGCTGCACCACGCCGGGGCCACCGCGCCGCCGGACGCGCTGGCCCTCCTCGAAGCGCAGCGCACCACCGAAGGCGCGTGGGCGCTCTTCGGCGAGGCCGACGCGGACGCCGCCGATACCAACACCACGGCGCTCGCCATCCAGACGCTGGTGGCGCTCGGTCGCCGCGACGTGGCCGAGGGCGCGTTGCCCTACCTGCGCCGCGTCCAGAACGCGGACGGCGGCTTCCCCTACCAAAGCCCCTCCGACTGGGGCACGGACACCGACGCCAACTCCACGGCGGTTGTGCTCCAGGCGCTCCTGGCCCTCGATGAGCCGCTGGATGCGTGGGCCGTCGAGGGCGTGACGCCGCTGGACGCGCTGTTGGCGCTCCACGACGCGGAGAGCGGGGGCTATCTCTGGCAGGCCGCCGTGCCCGGCGCGAACGTCATGGCGACGGCGCAGGCCGTCCAGGCAACTGAGGGGCTGACGTTGGCGCGACTCGCGGACGCGGCGGCGGACGTCCCGTCTCGCCCGGCCTGGCTCCCCCTGGGATTGGGGTTGTTGGGCGGCGTGCTCGTCGGCGCGTTATGGCTCAAATTCCGACGCCGCTGAGAGACGCGCTCCGGCTGGCCCTGATCGCGCTGCTGCTCTGGGCTGCGCCCGCGTTGGCGCAGTCGCCGGAGCCGCAGTGCGCCGGGCTGCTCGTCGTCCACGGGGATGGCGCGGTTGTGACGCGCTGCATCGCCTTCGACGCGCCGCCGCTCTCTGGCCTTGACCTGCTCCAGCGCGCCGATCTCGACCCGGTGCTGGCTTCGGGCGGCCTGGGCGCGGCGGTCTGCGCCCTCGATGGCGCGGGCTGTCCCGCCACCGACTGCTTCTGCGCGTGCAAGGGCACGCCCTGCGCCTACTGGACCTACTATCGCCGCGAGGCCGAGGGCGCGTGGGCCTACTCCGGCCTGGGCGCGGCGGCGACCACGGTGCGCCACGGCGACGTGGACGCCTGGGTCTGGGGCGCGGGCCTCGATCCGCCGGAGATGGACTTCGCCGCCATCTGCGGTGAGACGGCAGCCCCGCCGGACGCGCAACCCTCCCCATCCCCCACCGCCGCGCCTATCCCCGAAGAGACGCCGTCTGCCGAGGCCGGGAACTATGGCGCGTTCCTGCTGCTGGCGGGCGCGCTGGCGTTGCTGGCGCTCTTCCACCGAACGCGCCGCCGCTGATGTCCACGCCTCACCGCGATTCGGCCCCTGTCCCCTGGCTGCTGTGGGCGCTGGCGGTGCTTGTCGGGGCCTCGGTGACGCGCCATCCCCTCGTCCTGGCGCTGCTCCTCGGCGTGGTCTGGGCGGCGGGCGAGGCGCGCGCGCATCCCTTCCCCCTGCGGCTGACGTTGACCCTGGTGGGCTTCGGCGCGCTGTGGAACGTGGTCTCCGTGCGGCAGGGGCAGACGGTGCTCTTCCGCCTGCCGGAGGCGTGGCTTTTGGTGGGCGGCCTCTACACGCTCGAAGCGCTGGCCTACGGCGCGATGCAGGGCCTGGCCGTGGCCGTGATTGTGGCGGCGGCGGGCCTGCTCACGGCGCAGCTTTCGCCCCGCGATGTGGCGCGGCTGGCCCCCCCCGCGCTCTATGAGGCGGGGCTGGTGCTCTCGGTCGCGCTGGCCTTCTTGCCCCAGGGCCGAGAGACGCTGGCCGAAATCCGGCAGGCGCAGGCCGTGCGCGGTCATCGCGTGAACGGCCCCCGCGACCTGTTGCCGCTGATGCTCCCGCTGCTGGTCGCGGCGTTGGAGCGCGCGCTGGCCCTGGCCGAAGCGATGGAAGCGCGTGGCTTCACGACGGGGCGCGGGCGGGCGGCGCGCTTCCGGCTCCCGGCGCTGGGCGCGCTGGCCCTTTTCCTCATCGGCATTGGCGGGACGCTGGCGGGCTGGCCCTCCGGCGGGATCGTCCTGCTTTGGCTTGGCGGCGGCGCGTTGGTGATGTTGGCGCTGCGGCGCGCGCGCCCGCTGCGGACGCGGACGGCCTATCGACCCCGGCGACCTTCGCGGGTGGCGTGGCTCGTGCTCGGTGGGGCCACGCTCGCGCTGGCGGGATGGGGCGCGCTGGCCGCCCTCGCGCCGGAGGCTCTCGCCTACACGGTCTACCCGCGCCTCGCCGCGCCCCGCTTCGATCTGCGGGCCGCCATCCCCGTGATGCTGCTGGCGCTCCCGGCGGTGGCGTCGCCCAAAACAACTGTAGCGCGCACTTCAGTGTGCGACACCGACGTGGCACAAACTGAAGGATGTGCTACGGAATCCCCGCCGGAGATTGTCTTTGAGGATGTGACCTTCACGTATCCCGGCGTCGATGCGCCCGCGCTGCGCGACCTCCGCCTGACCCTGCCGCCGGGCGCGTTCGTGGTGGTGACGGGGCCGTCGGGTTCCGGCAAGAGCACGCTGCTCCGCTGCATCAACGGGTTGGTTCCGCACAGCTCCGGCGGAACGGTGGCCGGGCGCGCGCGGGTGGGCGCGCGCGACGCCTTCGACGCGGGGCCAGCGGAGATGGCGGAGCTGGTGGGCCTGGTAATCCAGAGCATCGAGGCGAGCTTCGTGGCCGACCGCGTTGAGGATGAGGTGGCCTTCGCGCTGGAGAACGCGGGCATCCCCCCGGCGGCGATGGCGGCGCGCATCGCGGCGGCGCTGGCGGATGTGGGGGCCGCGCATCTGCGGGGGCGGGCGCTGGCGACGCTCTCTGGCGGGGAGCAGCAGCGGGTCGCGCTGGCGGCGGCGCTGGCGCTGCGGCCTCCCGTGCTCCTGCTCGACGAGCCGTTGAGCCAGCTCGATCCCCAGGGGGCGGCGGACGTGGTCGCTTGCCTGCGCGACCTCCACGCGGCGGGGCGCACGGTGATTGTGGCGGAGCATCGGCTGGAACGCCTGATCCCGCGCGCCAC
>SLSP01000313.1 GCA_007130345.1 Thermoflexales bacterium | reverse complement strand
ATCTACTACCTATATGAAATTCGCACGCGAAAAATCTATATCTAGTATCAACTTTCTAAAAAATCGGATTTTTAGGGTTCTTTCAGTAGAGTCATGCCCTTGTGTCTCAAAGTATTCGCCATATCTGCCAGGCTCCTGCCGGATTGCCAAATCCGGCGGTTAGGCGGGGATTTGGCAATCCCCTTGGAGCAAAACGTGATGCGTGGCGAAGGCTTTGTGAAAATGAACTATACAGATCGGGCGGGTTGCACGACGCAATTGCGTATCCCTAACCGGAATAAAACTCGTCCACACAATCTCATCGGCAAACTATAAGCAGTCGGCAGGGTGGTGAGCTATGGAACCCCAAAAAATTGTCGAATACCTTCAACGGATTCCCGCTTTTGAGAATTTGACAGGTGCCCGAGGCGAGTTGATGCTGTACCACATCGCGGAAGTGGTGGAAGAGCGGACGTTCGCCAAAGGGCAATGGCTGTTCGGTCAAGGGGATGTTATCGAAGGTGTCCATCTGATTGTTGAGGGCCAGGTGCGCTTGACCCACATCGACCGGATGGGCGTGAAATATCAAGTCTCCGACGAAGGCCCAGGGTATGTTTCCGGCGAAGATGCATTGTTGATGGGCGACTTTCACGACTATACCGTGACGGCGCTGGAAACGGTGACGACGCTCTTTATCTCGCGCGATACGTTCAAAACCGTGCTGGATGACCATCCCCATCTGCGCCGCAACCTGAAGATCGACCCGGAGATTCAGAAGCGCCGGGTGCTACAGGAGTTCGATTGGTTGCGCGACGGGGAGTGGATGATCTTCGCGGTGCGGCGGCATTGGGTGAGATTTTGGCGCCGGGTGTTGCCGCCCCTGTTGCTGCTGCTGCTAATGATTCCGGTCATCGTGGCCCTGTTGATCTCTGAGCATCTGATCTTCAGGCTGGCCGGGGGGATTCTGCTTCTCCCCATCATCGCACTGCTTCTGCTGATGGCGTGGATTTATCTGGACTGGCGCAACGACCTGTTCGCCCTGACGACACAGCGCGTGGTTCACTTCGAGCGAATTTGGCCGTTCAAGGAATTCTTCGCCGAGACGCCGCTGGATAATATCGAAGATATTTACGAAGTGCGCCCCAGTCTGGCCGCCAATCTGTTGGATTATGGCAGCCTGCTGTTACAGACGGCGGGCGAGACGGTGCATATCGATATGGATCAGGTGCCGAACACCCACTATCTGCGCGAGGTGATCTTCCGCGAGATCGAACGCTCGAAGGCCCGCGAGATGTTGCGCTCATTCGGCGCGATCCGCGAGACGCTGGCGAAACGCTTGGAGATCAAGCTCTCAGACGCGGAGACCTTGGGAGAACCCGTACCGCCATCTTATGAGTCGCCTTCGGTCGCCTCTGTGCCGCAGTTGCTCATCGGCGGGATTCGGGAATATTTCTTTCCCCATTCCTGGGTGGTCAGCGCAGATGGCGGCACCATCATCTGGCGGCGCTTCTGGTTCGCGGGATTTATGCGGCATCTGAGATTTTTAATCCCCCTGCTGCTGTTGACTGTGGGCGGCGGGGCGTTTATTCTGGCGAATTTGCATCAAGAGTACATTCTGTGGGTCTTGACGGCCTGGCTCTTTTTGGAAACCGTCTTGTTGGGGATGTTGATCTGGTTTATCGAGGACTGGCACAACGATTTCTTTGAGTTGACGCCCTCGCGTATCATTTTGGTAATGCAAAAACCCCTGTTGCTCGAAGAAAGCCGCAAAGAGACGACGCTGGACAATATCCAGAACATCAGTTTTTCGGTGCCCAGCGTCCCGGCGCGGCTCCTGGATTACGGCCATGTGACGTTGGAGACCGCCGGCCCCCAGGGGAAGTTCAAGTTGCAGTGGTTGCGCCATCCGCAGAAGGTGCAGCAAGCCATCTCCAAGCGGCAACGCGAATTCCTCCAGCGGCAGAACCAGGTGGAATCTCAGCAGCGGCAGGAAGAGATGCTCAATTGGTTTTCGACGTATGATACCTTACGCAAACAGACGCAGAAGACATAGTCTTATCGGGCGCGCGCGTGGGAGGATATAATGGCAGTACGTGAAATTATCGTTGTGGGCGATCCCCGGTTGCGGCAGCCCTCGCAGAAAGTACAACAGATCACGCCGGAGATCCGGCATCTGATTGACGATATGGTGGAAACGATGCGCGCCAACGACGGCATCGGGTTGGCAGCCGCGCAAGTGGGCGAATTACATCAAATTGTGATGGTGGAATTGCCGGAAGATGAGGAAATCCCTGGCAGCGGCCAACTTTACGTCGTGGTGAACCCCGAAATCGTCAAAGCATCCAGAGAAACCGAAGAGGGTATCGAGGGCTGTCTTTCTGTGCCCGGTTACGTGGGCGAGGTCGAGCGCGCTGAACAGATCGTCATCCGAGGGTTGGACGCGCGCGGCAAGAAGTTCCGCCTGCGGCCACGCGGCTTTCTGGCCCGCGTCTTCCAGCACGAGATCGATCACATCGATGGCGTGCTCTACATTGACCGCCTCACAGCGCCAGAGCGCATCTGGACGGTGAAGGAAGGCGAAGAGGAGCAGGCCGAGTTGGCGCAAGAAGTGCCGGAAGGAAGCGCGGCTCGCGTCGCGCCTTGAGCGCTAAGGGATAACAGGAGGCTGAGAGTGATAGAGAAGGACGTGGTTATACACGCGCTGGAGTCGGTGGACGATCCCGAACTGGGCCGCAACCTTGTCGAGTTGGGCATGGTGCGCGACGTTGCCATCGACGGCAACCGGGTCACGGTGACGATAGCCCTGACCATCCCCAACTGCCCGCTGCGCAACAAAATCGCGCGGGATGCCGCCGAGGCGGTGGACGCGCTGGCGGACGACCTCGACGTCGTCATCGAGTTGACCGCGATGAACGCGGAGGAGAAGGCGAAGTTGCGCGCGACGTTGCAGCAGGGCCAAACCCAACACGCTCCGAACTTCCCGGCCGGCGACCTCAATCGGGTCAAAACCGTTATCGCCGTGATGAGCGGGAAGGGCGGCGTGGGCAAATCCACCGTAGCCGCGATGCTGGCCGTCTCCTTGCGCCGCCAGGGATTGCGCGTCGGCGTGCTGGATTCCGACATCACCGGGCCGAGCATCCCCAAGCTCTTCGGCGTGAGCGCGGCCCCCACCGGATCGCCCCTCGGCATCATGCCGCCGCAGACCGCGTTGGGCATCAAGATTATGTCCATCAACCTGATGCTGCGCGACACGGATGCCCCCGTCATCTGGCGCGGGCCGCTTATCGCTGGCGTTATCAGCCAATTCTGGAACGACGTCTTCTGGGGCGACCTGGACGCGCTGGTGGTGGATATGCCGCCGGGCACGTCCGATGCCGCGCTCACCGTGATGCAGGGCTTGCCGGTGACGGGGATTGTGCTGGTCACGTCGCCGCAGGATTTGGCGGGGATGGTGGTGCGCAAGGCCGCGCACATGGCCGAGCAGATGCGCATCCCACTGATCGGCGTGGTGGAGAATATGAGCTACGTCATCTGCCCCCACTGCGGCGAGCGCTATACCCTCTTCGGTGCGGGAGAAAGCGAGGCGATGGCCGAGACTCTGGGCACGCGCTTCTTGGGCAAGCTGGGCATTGACCCAGAGATGAGCAAGCTGAGTGACAGCGGCCAGATCGAGACGTATGAAAACGCCGACTTCCAGGCGGTGGTGCAGAGGGTGTTAATAACACAGACCTGACAGGTTTTATAAACCTGTCAGGTCTTTTATACCCTGGTATATTGAGAAAATGCTGAAATGGGGGGCTAAAAAGCCCCCCATTTTACTTGAGCGTGAACTTCTCATCCCGCAGCGGCACCTCGACGCGGGGATAGCCCATCCCGCGCAACCCCTCGGCCAGCGCGTCGGCGGGTTCTGGGTCGCCGTGGACGACGAAGGCGCGCTGGACGTGCTCAACGCCCGGCGCGGCCCAGTCCAGCAAATGCTGCCGGTCGGCGTGCGCGCTGTAGCCGTAGAGCGTGTACACCTCGGCGTTGACCGGGAACTCCTCCCCGAAGATGCGCGCGTAGAGTTGCGTGTCCTCGTACCTGCCCCTGGCCTTATCGGCCAGACGGCGGCCCAGGGTGTGCGGCGCTTGCCACCCGGTGATGAGCACGGCGTTGCGCGGATCGGTGATAGCGTGTTTGAGGTGATGCTGCACGCGCCCCGCCTCCGCCATCCCCGACGCGCTGATGATAATCAGCGGGCCGCGCGCCTCGTTGAGCGACTTCGACTCCTCTACGCTGCGGACGTAACGCAGGCGATAGAAGCCGAACGGGTCGTGGTTGCCGCTCTCGGCGATAAAGTCGCGCGTCTCCTGGTCGTAGCAATCCGGGTGCAGGCGGAAGATCTCGGTGACGTTCACCGCCAGCGGGCTATCGACGTAGATGGGAATGTCGGGAATTTCGCCCGCGTGGGTCAATTGGTGCAGGTCGTAGACGATGTCCTGCGTGCGCCCCACCGCGAAGGCCGGAATGACGATCCGCCCGCCTCGCCCCGCCACTTTGTTGACGATTTCGCCCAGGACGTGCTGAGTTTCCCGGACGACGGGATGCTCGCGGTCGCCGTAGGTGCTCTCGATCATCAGATAATCGACGGGGGGCAGCGGCGTGGGGTCGCGCACGATGGGCAGATTGGGCTGCCCCAGGTCGCCCGTGAAGAGCAGGCGACGCGGGCCGCCCTTCTCCACCGTTTCCAGCAGCACCATCGCCGAGCCGAGGATGTGCCCGGCGTCGAGAAACGTCAGGCGCACGTCGCGGGCCAACTCGATGGTGCGATTGTAGCCCACGCCCACGAAGTGGTTCAGCGTTTTCAGGGCGTCCTTCTCGGTGTAGAGCGGTTCGAAGAGGGCCTTATTCTGCCGCGCGCGCTTCTTGTTCGCGTAGGCCACGTCCGCCTCGTGGATGCGCCCGGAGTCGGGCAGCATCGCGCCGCACAGATCGACGGTGGCGTGGGTGGCGTAGATCGCGCCGTCGTAGCCGTGCTTAATCAGCGAGGGCAAGTTGCCAGAGTGGTCGATGTGCGCGTGCGAGAGGATCACCGCGCTGAGGCGGCGGATGTCCAGCGGCAGCTTGCGGTTCCGGTGATAGGACTCTTTGCGCTTGCCCTGATACAGCCCACATTCCAGCAGGATATTCTGCCGGTTGGTGCGAATCAGGTACATCGACCCGGTGACGGTCTCGACACCGCCTAGAAATTTGATTTTCAAGGGAAGTTCTCCTTTTTGAATGACAAATGGCGATAGCAAATGCTGATGATGCAGCCTAAATTCAAGCTGTGGGGACGCTATACAACCTGATACCTTCGCGCCGGGCGATCTCAACGATAGCGTTGGTATCGCCGCTTTCGTATTGTCGGCTGCCTACGGCAACCGGTTCAATGCGGCTGTCCACGCGCGCGGCGATGCGCCATAGCAACCGCACATCTTCCCGGCGCGGGGTATCATCGAAGCGCGGGGATACCACGACAACGTCAATATCACTCCACGGCTGCGCTTTATTGCGGGCATAAGAGCCAAACAACACCCCATACAGCGTGGGCAATCCGTGTTCGTTTAGGGCGCGCAGGTAGCGTTGGACGGCTTGAACAATTGTTGGATCAACCATTGGTACACCTCCCCGGCAATATGTAGGTATTGCTGCGCTTCTTGCACTGTCGGCGGCGTCAGTAAAAGTTCAGGATAACGCCCTTCGATATTGAGGCTGTTCATATCGGCCAGCACATCAATGTGCGCGTCAGACCAGGATAACCCGGTCAACTCGGCCAGCCGCACCAGATTGTGTATCCTGGGTGCCAGGTCTTGCGTATGAAGACAGACAAGCGCCTTGAGCAATTTTTCCAGGCTCAGATGAGCGAAGAATAGCCCGTGACGCACCCGCCCTTGTTGGATCAGATCATGCGCCACTTGCCAATCCTCACTTGCACCAAAACACCAATACTGAATCTGTTTTTGTATATCCATAATTATCACCTCCTAATCCGGCGGTTAGGCGGGATGCCTGACGCAGGCTTTATGACCGTGAGCCATTACCAGCTTCCTGGGGTGAACGATGCACCATCTAACAATATCATACTTTGAAAGTGTACCCTGCGCAAATCTCATGATAGCCGGGATACCGCAGTTGACAAAGTCGCCATTCGTGATAGGGTTAGGGGATAAGGTGGTACACGAGTTGTTATGGAATGTGTTATCCAGCCCGCGGATGTTCCCCGGCATTGGGGCATGGCAGATGCGTGGTACTGCGTATCAATGTCCTCAATATGCCATAGCGCAGCGCGAAATACCCCTTAATACCCTACAACAAGGAGGTGAGACCTAATGACGTATGTTGTACGTCGCTCCGGAGAATCTAATGAAAGTTTGATCAAGCGTTTTAGAAACAAAGTGGCACATGATCGCGTGTTTAGCGAACTTAAGAAGCGCCGCTATTTCATCACCAAAGGTGAACAGGCCCGTATCGCCAAGCGTAAGGGCATCGCTAAGACGCGCCGGCGAATGCGCAAGCTGCGCCGCAAGATGAATCGGTGGTAAATTGTCAGCCACATCATACGTGCCTAAAACGCCCCGTGATTTTCGGGGCGTTTTGGCTATCAGGACTTCCCATCACGCGATTTTATCCAGATCACAAGGGAAGCGTCAGGTTAGCGTCAAGTTATAGGCCGGGCTTCCCCGTATAATGAGGAGTATAAGTTTGCGTTTCATCGTATCTCCTCCTTGATGAGCGGGTGGCCTGGGCAGCCACCCGCTCTTTGCTTTGGGATAACTGCGGTACAACGTGGAGGAGGCTTATGCAAACAACGCAGATGGTTCACCCGTTTCACATCCACATCGACGCGATGGAGCGATTGCTCCTGATCAACTTCGAGGAAGACCCGGATACGACTTACGTGGGGTTCGAGCCGCAGGTGTTCGATGATCCGGTAAATGGCACCGGCCATCTCATTATTGGATGGCGACAGGATGGCCGGGTGGATGTCTTCCATCAGCCCGGCCTGCACCTGGACGCGCAGAAATACGACATCGCCGGCAAGGGGCTGGCCGATATGGTCGAGCGGGATATAGTCGGCGCGTATGAGATCGACGATTTCGGCGTGCAGGCGCATTACGAGTTTCGGGATTTGCACGACCGCTTTATCACGCTCCATATCCGCGAGCAGCATCCCCGCGTGCGCAAGCCGTTCGGACTGCTGGCACCGATGGGCGCGGTCGCCTCCGCCCCCTCCGCCCTCCCCCTGGTGCTGTTGCACGACTTCTACTTCGTCAGAAAGCAGCACACGGTCATCCACATCATCATCGATGGCCGAAGGCACCAGCCTGATCAACTGCCCTTGCCGATAGACCGCGTGTGGATGTATTTCACGCGCTATTGTCCCCGCCCGCTGATCGCCACATTCAATCCGGCCCACGATGGCGCCCTCGCCCCCGTCAACGTCGAAGTCGATGCCGCCGAGGTGACTGTGGGAGAGACCACGCTCGCGCTGGAGTGGACAGAGGGGCGGCCCGCCCTCCGCCGGCTGACGCGCCACAATCCCGTGTATCCCCTCGCGCTGCGCCTCGATCCGGCATTCCCCGATCTCCACACATTGAGCGCGGATGTCCGCATTGTGGGCAACTTCGAGATCGCGGGGCATCCCTCCACCGGGCTCGTCGCCGGGGATTACGCCATCGAGAAGCGCGCCGAGCATATCGACATCACGCTGCGGCCCTCGAGAGGCTGGCAACCGCGCCCAAGCAAGGTCTCGCTGTACTTCCTCTATATGGTGGCGGGCATTTTCAAACAATGGCCGACGACCTACGAGTGGACGGCGCGCATCCAGGCGGACGAGGCCGGCGTGTATACGCTGCGCTCCGCGTGGCGTCGCATCGCGGGTTGAGACAAGCATCACGCAGACAAAGACAAGGAACTTGTATGGACATAACAACAGCACAACACGAAATGCGTCACGCCTTCTTAGGCGGATTTGCCGGGCAATTGGTTTCCGGCCTGATCTGGCTGATCGCCGCCGCGTGTGGCACCTGGCTCGCGCCGGGTTATGGCATGGCCGCGCTCTTCTTCGGCAGTATGGGCATCTTCCCGCTCACACAGTTGGGCGTGCGACTGATGGGGCATCCCGGCAAGGTCAGCCCGGAAAATCGGCTTTGGGGATTGGGCGCGCAGACCGCGTTCACCGTCCCGCTCAACTTCTTGCTGGTGGGAGCGGCCACGCTGTACCAGGAGACTTGGTTCTTCCCGGCGGCGATGATCGTGGTCGGTTCGCACTATCTGCCCTTCATCACGCTATATGGGATGAAGCTATTCGGCGTGCTCGCGGGCTTGCTGGTCGGCGTGGGCGCGGGACTGGCTATGTACGGCCCGGCCATCTTCAGCCTGGGCGGGTGGATCACCGGCGCGCTCTTGATCGCGTTCGCCTTTGCCGGGCGGGCGGTGGTGCTGAAAGAAGCCTCAGCTTGAGATGCCCCACGCGCCCGCGCTATCACCGGCCCGCAGAGACATGCCCTCGGACAACTTCTTCCCAGAATTCAGCACCGCCGCCGCTCTAAAGCACGCCCACAGCGGACGCCTGGAACCCTGGCTCTACACCTACCTGGAGACCGGCGCGTGGGCCAATCCCGGCCTGGCGCAGGGATTACAGCAACAGCCGCGCTGGTGGCTCGGCCCGCTCGAACTCCCGCTTGCGCAGTTGCAGCGCGCGTGCGGCCCGGAGCCGGAGATGGAATACCGCGTTTCGCCGGCATCCTGGGAAAAGCGCGTCACGCGCATCGCCGCGAGTTTGCGCGAACCGCTGGCCGTCGCCCCGCTCATCGTCGAATACCGCGCCGGGCACCTCAGCGTGCGCGACGGCAATCACCGCTACGGCGCGATGCAGCGCGTGGGCTGGACGCGGGCCTGGGTCATCATCTGGCACAACAGCCCGGCGGATTTCGAAGCGAGTCGGAGAATGTTGGACGCGGAGGTATGAGGCTTATCGGAAACGAGGCGCGGAATATCGCACGGGTGGCGCGACAATACCGGTTATCGGCGGTTTATCGGCGGACGCGCCGTAAGGCAGTGTTGCTTAAATCCAACAGCCCCCGCTATCGCAGCGGGGGCTGTTTTTTTGACCACGTTGTTACTGTTTGCTCAGTCATCCTCCCCACTGTACGCCACCGTGACCACGTCCGCGTAACTCATCTGGACGCGCCAATCGCGCAGGGGCATCCCCATCTCGAAGGGGTACTCTGGGTGTTCGTAGCGCGTGACTGGCGTGATGGCGATGACTAAAATCTATCGAGGGCCTTCCATTAGCATGTGTGTTCTATTTGACAACTTAGTGTATAATGAGTATAGGATTCGGTAGTCTGTTTCTATCAAGAAGGGTATGTGAAATGATCAGACCAAAAGAAGAAGCTGGTTTCCTAGATGTTGTTCAAAGAGAGCTTGGTTTTATGACAGGCGTTGGTTATTATCAAATCACGCCAAAGATGTCACTACCCAATAAGTTAACTCACGCCGATTGGATTACACAAGCTCAAAAACTGGGGGCCGAAGCTATCTTCTTCGTAAACAATTACCCTGCAGTTTTATTCTTCCAATTAGATAAAGCTTTAGGTGCGGATACTACAAACCAAGAAGAACAAATCCGGCAATTATATCTCAAAGTTTGGAATACCAGTTGGGTACCGCTCTTTTTTATAGCATTGCGGGGTGAATTTCGGGTTTACAGCGCCTACCAGCAACCACAACAAAAAGAGGCATGGCAATCACAAGACCGTTGGCTAAAGCGTGTCCAAACAATTACACAAATAGCTGAATTGGTTGAAGAGTTTTCCCGCGCAGAAGTGGAAAGTGGCCGGCTTTTCAAACGCAGAGCTGATGACTTTAACCGCGAAAATCGCGTAGATCAATGTTTGTTAAGTAACTTGCGTCTACTGCGTGCCAGAATCGAAGGGGGGCAAAGAGAAAAACGGGAACACGTTCATGCCCTTATCGGACGCTCGATTTTCATT
>SLSP01000525.1 GCA_007130345.1 Thermoflexales bacterium | reverse complement strand
GGCGAACCGGGGAACTGACGTTCCCCTTGGAGCAAATTCAACTGGGGAGTTATTTATGCCGCGCTGTACTAGTTTTTGCTGTTAAGTTGAAGATGGTGCAGCAATGGCGCTCACACCACCGGCCACGCCGGGATCGCCGCGTCGATCTCGGCCATAATCCGTTCGGTCTCCATCAGCGCCACGATGATCTTCTGGTAGTGGCTGATCTCATCGAAGCTGAGTTTGCGCCCGCGCCGATCCTTGAGCCATTTCTGAGCGGGCTGGTAGCCGCCGATGGGGAATTCCCAGGCCGCCAGGGGCACGCCGTTGAAGTATTGCGCGTCGTTGATCCACACGCGCCCGATCCCGCGCGCGCCGTCGGTCAGCTCGAAGCCGGGACTGCTCTGCGTGAGCCGCCGCGTGATCGCGTTATCCCCGGCAATGAGATATTCCGTGATGAACGCATCGACGCGAGGCGATTCCAGCAGGTGGATGCGGCGCAACTCCCCGCCCAGCGCGACCAATTCCCAGAAGGTGTTCGCGTCGTCGGGGTAGGGCACGCGGGGGAAGTCGATCTTGAGGAATTCCGCATAGGTCTCGCGGTAGGTGGGGCTGTGGAGGACGGCGTAGATGTAGTCGAGCAGATCGAGAGGCGTGAACTCCCCCTCTCCCAAATTTGGAGAGGAGGTCGGGGGGTGAGGTTGAAAGGTCAACCCCAGGCCGCGTGCGATCTGTTTGACGATGTCCATGTTGAGGTTGGGCTTGCGCGTTGTGCCGAGGAAATTGCCCTGCCCGTTGGTTTCCGGGGAGAGGTAGAGGGGGGCCAGATAATCGCCGCCCTGCATCCCCGGACGCGACCAACTGCGGTAGTCAATCAGTGTGTTGGTGATAAAAACTGGTGCCGCGTCGATGTCTGGAAATCCCCGTTTGAAGACCAGCCCGACGTTGTCGCCCACGAGGAGATGTTGCATCACTTCTCCGCGTGGTCTACCGTGAAAACCGCTCGAATTGCCGGTGTAATAGGTCCACCGGGCGTCAAACGGACGGTAGGCGATCTGCCGGATGTTAGCCTCGGCCAACTCGGAATCCCGCAAGTCTTGTTGCGCCCACGCCACTTTCCAACCGCGCACATCCGCCCCTAACTGGTACTTATACCGCGCCGCTTCGACTTCCAGGGCTGCAAACTCGTGAATCAAGGCGCGCAACGCGGCTTGGGTAAATTGAACGGTCAGCGCGTCCCGAGACGTGACGATACCCGCCGAATGAATCGGAAACAATTCCGTTACGCTGAAGCCCTCACGATAAGTTTGTTGTCCGCCATAGTCCTTCGGCACGAAAAAATGGTAAGGCGGGCGCGGGGTGAGTTGCTGATAGGACGCGGTGTCCAGGCTGTGCTCGTACAAAAATTGGTGCTTGTGCTCGCGGCTGCCATACACGTCACAATGCTGCACCTCGGCCAGCGCGCCCGACGCTTTGCGCCCAGTCTTCACCAGGATGTTGATGGACACGCCCTGCTGGATGTCGAACACATTCTCGTCCGGGCTGCCGTCGGGTGATAATTCTTGCTTCCGGGCATTGCCGTGCAAATCCAAGATGTAAATATGATCATACGCCGTCAACATCTGCCACCGCATCCCCCGGAACGTGGGATTGTCCAGAAAGCCGTGTGGATTGATAAAGGCCAGAATCCCCTCGCCGTTCTTCTCGATGAGATATTGCCCGTAGCGCAGAAATTTCACGTAATCATCATTGACGGCTTTGGGATTGCGTTCCTGAAGTTTTTGATGGCCGTTTGGCTCGCGCTTGTAATCCTCCATCAGGTGCATAATCCAATCGCCTTTGTTGACGCTCTCCGTACTGTACGGCGGATTGCCGAGCACGACCATCACGGGCGTATCGCGTTTGAGGCGATTGGCGGCGTTGGCTTCCGCGCTCAACCAACTGGCGAACAACGTCGCCGCATCGGGATGGTACTCTTCCAGCGAGTTGGTCAGGTAGATGTGCAGCCGTTGGCCGAGCGACGCGGTGTAGCCGGTCTCGCGCAGCAGCATGTCCAGCTTGAGGTGCGCCATCGCGTAGGATGCCATCAGCAACTCGAAGCCGTTGAGGCGCGGGATCAGGTCGTGCTCGACGTAGCCGGGCCACGCGCCGCGCATCTGCTCGAACTGCGCGCGGTAGATGTGCTTGATGATCTCCGCTAAAAAGGTTCCCGTGCCGGTGGCCGGATCGAGAATCTGCACCGTGTGGACTTCGCGCTCGACTTCCTTGAAGCCCGACGCGGTGCGTTTGTCGGGCGTCTGCGTGGGCACGCGGACGGTGGTTTTGCGCGTGTCGGCCAGGCCGAGCGGGAGGTCGAACTCGGACTTGAGCAGGTCATCCACGGCGCGGACGATGAAGCTGACCACCGGCTCTGGCGTGTACCAGACGCCGCGCGCCTTGCGCAAGGCGGGATCGTACTCCGCGAGGAAGGTCTCGTAAAAGTGGATTACGGGGTCTTTGCGCTGCGTGGTGCTGCCGAAGTTGGTCAGCAACGCCTCCACGTCGGTGGCGCGGAACACGTCGGCGAGGTTGTCCACGGTGGCGCGGATGCGCGGGTCGATGTTATATCCAGCAATATGTTGGAAAAGATTGCGCAGAAAAGGATTGCTGTGCGGGACTAATTTGGCCGCATCCTCCCGGCTGAAGGTGTCGAGGCAGGTGTCGTGGAGGCGGGCGGCGAACATCCCGTAGGCGAGGGTTTGCGCGTACAGGTCGGCGAACGCGGCGGGGGACAAGTCGTGGATCAAGATGCGCCGGAAGGTTTGGTACTGCTCTTGCAGCGCCGTGGCCGCGGCGTCGGGAGCGACGGACTCGTCGGCGGTGAGCGCGTGGGTCAGCGTGATCTGGAGCAAGCGGGCTTTGGCGGCCATCATCTCGGCCAGTTTGCGCGGCGTGGTGATGGTCTGGCTGACGAAGGTGCAGAAATTATGGATCAGCGCCTCGAAATCGGCGAAGTTCTCCGGCAAGGGCGTGAGCTTCCCGGCGACGATCTCGCCCAGGCGTACCTCGTGGACGAGATCGCCATGTTGGAAGAACTGGAAGTGTAAGTAATCCGTGATGATAAGGTTGTCCAAAGCCTGGCGGTAGCGCGTGAACTGCTCGCGGTAGGCTTTGCTGCTGAGGTCTTTGCCCACATCCTTCGCCTCGATGTACCCAATGGGAATCTGATTGCGGGTAATCACGTAATCGGGGTTGCCGCAATCCGTCACGTTGGCGGGTTCGTTGGTCACTTCGATTTCGGGGGCCAGCGCGCGGAGCAACGCTTCCAGGTCGCCCCGGTAAGCGTGCTCCCGCGACATCCCCGACGTGAACCGCTTGTTGACTGTGTCCAGATAGGTTTGTAAGGTCACGTTGCTATATCCTTGCTGCAAGTGTGCGCTGCCCGCTTAAAACGTCTTTGCAAACCAATCCCGTCCCCCGCGCCGGTGGCGAGGTGCTGCTTGAGCGTGGTCAGGTACGCGCGGATGGGATTGGGCATTAGGGTCTTCCCGCAACTGGTGAATTTGTAACGCGGTAAGTATAGGGCAAAATGGCAGGAAGGGCAAGTCTGGGGGCGGGGCAACGTAAAGGCCGGAAGCGAAGGGGCTTCCGGCCTGTGTGTGAGGAGGGGCGGGTATAACCGATGTTAGGCCATTTCTTCTTCGCCGGCTGTAGGCGAACTTGGCTTACGTCGCTGGAGTTCCATCGCTTGGCGACTAATTTCCTCGCCGCTCAACTCCGCAAAAAGATTCTGGCGCCATTGGGTATAATCGAACTTCTCCCACTGGATTAACGGGGTCTTCGGAGATTTGTGGGGTAGAAGACGGCCAAAGTTAAGAGCATTTCAAGTCAAATCCTGTTTACCCCACGAATCTCCGAAGACTCAAGAAATCTTCCGACGTATTTCGCTGCTACAGGTTACGCCCGCCTGAAGTCGGCCAAAACGATCGCGTGATCACTTGAGGCTTGAATAGCTGAATCGTAGTCATAAATCGGGTATCTCTATGTGCTACCTATCCGTGTCCCACAAACAGGGGGGTTTTTGCGGTATTGCCTTTTTTGAGTGGGGTCAAGCATCGGTACCCGGCCAGCGTTGGCCAGCGTTTGCCCAAATTCCAGAAAGACATTAGAATAGTACAGTGCGGCACAAATACCCCCAATTGAATGTACTCCGAGGAGAACGTCAGTTCCCCGTTTCGATGTATAGTCGCGGATCTGACGACCCGCTCTGAGCATAGCTAACTGGGGAGGGACTTCCGCCGCGCTGTACTAGGGCAGAGAGCGCCCGAAGTAAAGCTCAGTGAGGCCGAAAGGACGTTGAATTGAGAAGCGGCTCTGCGGGAGCATCCGCACGCCATGAAATTGAAAGGTTGTGAAGTATGATCGCAGAAGCGCAGACCCTTTTAGTGACAGCGGAAACCGCGCTGGCGCAGACTCTCTCCGAATGGCTGACCGCCGCCGGCTATGGCGTCTCAGTGGCGACCTCCGGGGCCGCTGGCCTCGCCGCTCTGACCGAGGGCGTGACGCACCTGGTAATCTGGGACACCCAACTCCCCGATGCCGAGCACGTCCACCGTTTGATAGCATCGGGGGCGTCTCAACAAGCGGCATGCGGGCTGCTTCTCCACGGGACGGAGGCTTTTGAGACGTGGGGCACAGCAGAAGTGGTGGGCTATCTGGTATGGCCCGCCTCGCGGGTCGAGTGTGTGGCGCGCGTGCGGGGCTGGTTGCGCTGCCAGTACCGGGTGGACACGGCTGCCGGCCAGGCCGCCGGCACCTCGCTGTCACCGCTGTTATTACGCGCACTCATCGAAAGCCTCCCACATAATGTCTTCAGCAAAGATCGGGAAGGCCGCTTCACTTTTGCCAATCAGCGCTTTTGCACGACTCAGGGCAAGGCGTTGCACGAGATTTTGGGCAAGACCGATTTCGCCATACATCCATCCTCACTGGCGGAGAAATACCGTGCCGACGATCTGCGCGTGATCGAAACCGGCGAGATCTACCGAACCGTCGAAGTCCATCGGCCCCTCGGCGGCGAAAAGTCCTACGTCCAGGTCATCAAGGCCCCGCTCTACACTCACGGGCACATCGCGGGAGTGTTGGGCGTCTTCTGGGACATCACGCAACGCAAACACGCCGAGGCGGCCCTCGTCCGCGAGCGCGACTTGCTCTACACGCTGATGGACAATATACCGGACACCATCTACTTCAAGGATGCGGACTTGCGTTTTACCCGTATCAACCGCGCGCAGGCCCAAGTTTTGGGGCTAGAATCTCCGCACGCAGCCATTGGCAAGACCGACTTCGATTTCTTCCCCCAGGAGCAGGCCCACGTCGCGCGCAACGATGAGAGAGACATCATCAAAACCGGGCAGCCGCTCATCGGCAAAGTCGAGAAAATTCGCCGCGCCGATGGGCAGTCCCGCTGGGTGATGGCGACCAAGGTGCCTGTGAAGAACAGCTTGGGCGAAGTGAGCGGGATCGTGGGGATTTCCCGCGACATCACCGAGCGGGTGCGCGCGGAAGAGGCCCTGCGCGACATCAACGCGCGTCTAGAGCTGACCATCTCCGAACGCACTGCCGAGCTGCGCGCGCAGTACGCGCGCCTCGATGCCATCTTGCACAGCATCACCGAAGGTGTTGTGGTGGTCAGCCCATCCGGAGGCATCCTGCTGACCAACCCCGTAGCCGAGACCTGGATGCGGCGCGAACTGTGCCTTGACGATGCGCGCCAATTACTCCAGGCCATCCAGCAGTTGGCGCAAGCAATCGACCAGAGAACGGACGTGCCCCTGTCCGAAGTCCCCACCACGCTGCTGGAACTCTCCGGATTGGATTTGGAATTGCGCGCGGCCCCCATCATCGAAAAAGACCGCGCGACACCTAGCACCGTAGTCATCGACATCCACGATGTCAGCGCGCTCAAGGCTATGGAGCGGATGAAGACCAACTTCATCACCAACGTCTCCCACGAGTTGCGCACACCGGTTACGGCCATCAAGCTCTATGCGCACCTGATGGAGCGGCACCCCGAACGCTGGCATACGTACTTGCCGCCGCTGGTACGTCAGGCCGATCACCAGGCCCGCCTAATCAAAGACATCGTGACCCTGGCGCGCTTGGATGCCGGGCGCGTGGACGTTCAGCCGCACTTGACGCACTTGCCGCGCCTGTTGGAGTCGGTACTGCTGACTTATCGCGGCCCCGTCAAGGCCAAGGGGCTGACTTTGCACCTGGAGATCGACCCCGCCGACAAGCCACCCATCGCCGAAGTCGATCCCGCGTACACCCAACAGGCACTCTACCATCTATTGGACAACGCCCTCTGCTACACGGAGCAAGGCGGGATTGTGGTGCGCGCCGCCCGCCAAGCGCGCGCCGGGCGGCAGTGGGCCACCGTCACCGTGGAAGATACCGGCGTCGGTATTTCAGCAGAAGACTTGCCCCACATCTTCCAGCGATTCTTCCGAGGCCACACGGCGCGCCATCTGGAGAAGCCGGGGGCCGGGTTGGGACTGGCGATTGTGGAAGAGATTGTGAAACTGCACGGCGGAGATGTGACGGTGCGCAGTGAAGAGGGGCACGGCACCACGTTGTGCCTCTGGCTCCCCCTGGCCCCGGAGAACGGAGCGGAAACTACCGCGTAACGGCCCTGGTTGGTTGATCATGGTTGAGTCCCCTGAAAAAAGTCCAAAAATCCGATTTTTCCACACGCGACCTACTAAATATATGAAATTCGCACGCGGAAAATCTACCTCTCGTATCGAGTTTCTAAAAAATCGGATTTTTTAGGGTTCTTTCAGTAGAGTCATGGTTGCTCTTGAGACCTTGGGTGATACGGTTCACACTTCGCCATGCAGCACACCTGGCTCTGAGAGGCTTGCCCAATTCGGCGAGAGCCTGTCACGATATGGCGAATACTTTAGAACACAAGTCCATTTGCCATTCGCAATGTGCCCAGAGAGATAAAAATGAACGCCTACGCGAAAATACCGCAGGCTAATCATAATCACGTCCTGGTCATTGACGATGAACCGCTGATCCGACAGGCAATGGCGGCTTACCTGGAAGAGCTTGGCTATAGGGCGGTTACGGCGGCCAATGGCGCGCAGGGATTAGCGCGCGCGCGGGAACAGCCCTTCGATATGGTGCTAGTCGATCTGCGGATGCCGCGCGTCGATGGGATGGAGGTCATCGCCACCCTCAAGGCCGACCAGCCCAAGCTCCCTATCGTGGTGGTCTCCGGCACCGGCGTGCTCGATGACGTGGTGCAGGCCATCCGCGCGGGCGCGTGGGACTATATCTCCAAGCCCATCCAGGATATGGACGAGATCGTCGTGGTGCTGGAGCGGGTGCTGGAGAAGGCGCACCTCATCGCCGAGCGCGATCTCTATCAGCAGCGCATCGAGACGCTGAACAAGGCGTTGGAAAAGGAAGTGGCCCGGCGGATACAGGATCTGCGCCTGCGTAACCGCGACCTGACGGTGCTCAATCGCGTCATCAGCGCGGCGACGGCGGCTCTCGAACCGGATAAGATCCTCCAAGTGTTATGCGGAGAGATCGCCCTGGCCTTTGGGTTGCCCCAGGCCACCGCGATATCGCGCGGTTCATCAGAGGCGGACGCCGCGTTTACCATCGTCGCGGAGTATTGTCAGCCAGGCCGGGCCAGGATGGGACGCGAGGCGCATTTCCCGAATATGCCGGCCCTGGATCTCGTTATGGAGCGCCATCTCCCACTGTATATTGCTGAAGCGCAACACGATGCGCGGTTGGGGATCTATCAAGAGGCGCTCCAACAGCGTAACACGGCCGCTCTCCTCCTGGTTCCCCTGGTGATTCGCGGGCGTGTGGTCAGTGTGCTGATGCTGGAATCAGAGACACCGCGCGTCTACGATGAAGACGACCTCGACCTGATCCAGAACGCGGCCGTCGCGGCGGCGCAAGCCCTCGAAGCCGTGCGCCTGCATCAGGAGCTTCGCGAGCGCGCCGAGGCCCTCGAATCTACGGTGGCGCAGCGCACGGCGGAGTTGCGCGTTGCGCTCAAACAGGCGCGGGCCGCCGATGAGGCCAAGTCCCAATTCGTCAGCAACGTGAGCCACGAGTTGCGCACGCCCCTTTCTAGCATCCGGCTGTATCTGCGGTTGATAGCACAGAGCAATCCCGCAAAGCAGGCCCACTACCTGGAAAGCCTGGGCCGGGAGACCCATCGCTTGCAGACCTTGATAGAAGACCTGCTCGACATTTCACGCCTCGATCTGGGCAAGGCCCGCCTTCAACTTCGCGTGATGGACGTGAACCACCTCTTGAGCACGCTGGTACAGGATCGGGCGAGCCTCTTCGCGCAACGCCATCTGGCCCTCACCTTCGACCCCGATAGCGCGCTGCCCCCCATCAGCGGCGACCCCGAATTGCTGGAGCAAGTTATCACCAACCTGCTCACCAACGCGATGCACTACACGCCGCCCGGCGGGAGTGTGCGCCTCCAGACCGAGGTACGGGAGATGGACGCGCCGTGGGTGACGCTCAGTGTGGCGGATACCGGGCCGGGGATTTCAGAGGCAGAGCAACCGCAACTTTTTCAACGCTTCTTTCGCGGAGCGGCGGGCCAAGACAGCGACGCGCCGGGCACGGGGCTAGGATTAGCCATCTGCCGCGAGATTGTCAAGCTGCACCAGGGGGAAATCACGCTAGAGAGCGCGCTAGGAGAAGGCGCGACCTTTACAGTCTGGCTGCCCGCTCACTCTACCACGACCAGCACGCCGATGTCGGCCCAGTGATAGAGCGTTTCGGCGGCAGGGATGCCCAGGATGATGCACCCAAACGACGCCGGATGCCCCAGGTTCCCCTCCCATAACCGCTGCCCGCTGGCGAGGATGGGCAGTTCGTGGATGCCGTTATCGACGTAGCCCCCGGCGGGGTAGATGGTGATGAAATACGGCATCTGCAAATCCCACTGCGAGGCGTAGGCCAGCTCCGTCTTGCGGATCACCTGGAAGACGCCCCGATGCGTGGGCGAATCCGCCTTCCCGGTGGATACCGGCCACTCGTGGAGCAGGTTCCCCCCCTCGTAGACGCGCATCCGCTGCTCGGCGATGTTGACGACGACGCGCTTCCCCGGCACCGGAATATAGGGCGTCAGCACGTCCTGTGAGGGGATCGTGATCTGGTCGCCCACGAAGAGCCGGTTGATGTCGATGTTGGCGTTGGCCTCGGCCACCAATCCCGGCGGCATCCCGTGCTGGGCCGCGATGCTGGTGAGCGTTTCTCCGGCGCGCACGCTATGCACGCGCTCCGGGTGGCTCAAATACAGCGTGACCTCGCCCCCGCCGGCGTCGAAGACGGCCAGAATCTCGCGCGCGGCCTCGTCAAAGTGGAAGCCCCGCCCATCCCCTAGCCCGGCGGCCATCGCCTGAAGCGTGTCGCGGATGGCGTAGAGGTTCACGTCCACCTCGGCGGTGCCTTCGGGGCCGGGGATCAGGTGCAGCCACACGCCGATCTCGTCGCGGCCTAACTCCCAGGAGAGGCTCTCGCGGGTCAACACGTCGTAGGTCGTCACCCGGATGGCGCGGGCCAGCAGCGCGTCAACCTGCGCGCGGATGGCGGCGATGTCCGGCTCGGCGGGCGCGACCGCGTCGAAGACCAGCGCGATCTCCACCTGGGCCACGCTCCCGGCCACGGCCCGCATCCGGGCCAGCGTCGCGGGCACGTTGAGGACGCGGCCCGGCGTGCCCGGCGTTACGACCACGTCCCCGGAGTCCAGGGAGAGCACCGGCTCCACCGGCGGCTGCGACGCCTCGGCGGAGAGCGCGGCCAGCATTCCGCGCGCGACCTCCTCATCGAAGGCGAAGCGCGGTTCCACGTCGTGGTACTGCGTCCAGACGCTCATGCGATCCAGCCACGTGCCTTCGCGCCCCATGTTGTACGCGATCTGCGCCATCATCTGGGCATCGAGGTACATCCCGGCCTCAGTCCAGGGATAGGCCCACTGGCGCTCGCCGTCGGTG
>SLSP01000552.1 GCA_007130345.1 Thermoflexales bacterium | reverse complement strand
TACCGTCTACATCGAACTCAGCCGCTCCATCGCCGGGACGCTGCTGGAGGGGCTGGACTACCTCACGGGCTTCCCCTACGGCTGCGTCGAGCAGACGATGAGCAAGGCACTGCCCAACGCTGTGGTGGGACGGGCCATCAGCGCGCTCGGCGTCACCGCGCCCGCGCTCCAGGCCGACCTGCCGCCCATGATCAACGCCAGCGTGCAGCGGCTCTACGGCTATCAGCACAACAGCGGCGGGTGGGGCTGGTGGTACGACGACAGCACCGACGCTTATCAGACCGCGTGGGTGGTCTTTGGCCTGGCGACGACGGCGGAGGCCGGATACGAGGTTGACCCGGACGTGATCGCGCGCGGCGTGGGCTGGCTCAACGACCACCTCGGCCAGATGGACGCGCGGACGCGGGCCTACGCTCTCTACAGCATGGCCGTCGCCGGCGCACCCCACGTCACCGCGACGCTGGCGCTGGCGGATGACCTCGCGGCGCTGGATACCTTCAGCCAGGCGGGGTTGGCGCTCGCGCTGCACACTGCCGGGGAGGAGACCGCCGCCGAGAGCATCGTGGCGCACCTCGCCGAGACCGCCACGGAGCGGATGGGCCTCGTCCACTGGCGCGGCGCGGCTCAGGACGGCTACTACGCGAGCCGGACGATGGCCTCCGACACGCGCAACACGGCGCTGGCCCTCAGCGCGTTCTCGCGCGTCGATCCGGAGCATCCACTCATTCCGGGCATCGTCCGCTGGCTGATGGGCCAACGGCGCAATCACGGGTGGGGCAACACCAACGAGACCGCGCACAGTATCATCGCCCTGACCGATCACCTGGTCGCTACCAGCTTCTCCGAGGCCGCCGCCAGCACCGCCTACAGCGTCACGCTCAACGGCGCGCGCGTGGCGGAGGGCGCGCTCGGACGCGGCGAACCGGCGGTCGTGCTGGAAATCCCGCGCGCGCAACTGCGCGTCGGGGAGAACGAGTTACGCCTGGAACACGACAACCGCGACCCGCTCTACTACGTCATCAGCCAGCGCTTGTATCTGGAACAGGCCGAGATCGAGGCCGCCGGCAGCGTCGCAGTGACCCGCGCCTACCGCGATCCCGCCACCGGGGAGGCGGTGGACGTCGTCGCGCCGGGGCAACTGGTGGAGGTGCAACTCCGCGTGCGGATGCCGGAGCGCGCCGCCTACATCATCGTCGAAGACCGGCTGCCCGGCGGGTTGACGGCCCTCAACGAGCGGCTGAACACCACCAGCCACGTCGCCTCTGGGCGGGAGCCGGTGCATCACTGGCGCGAGTATGGCTACAACTACAAGGAAATCCGCGACGACCGCGTGGTCTTCTTCATCACCGACTTCCCCGCCGGGACGCGCACCTTCACTTACCTGGCGCGGGCCACCCATGCTGGCGACTTCGTCGCCCTGCCGGTAGAGGTCACGGCGATGTACGACGCCGCCGTGTGGGGCCGCTCCGCCAGCGGCGCGTTGCGGATTGTGGAGTAGGGTGATTCGATGAGCAAATTCGTCATTTGTATTGATGATCAAAGCAACCCGGCCAGTTTGATTTTGGGCAAGGTCTATCGCACGCTGCCCGATGTAGACGCAGAACGCTACAACATGCTCCGTGTTATAGATGAGGACAAATCGGAGCCGGATGGCTACCTCTATCCGGCTTCCATCTTCGTCCCTATCGAATTGCCGGAAATGGCGCAACAGGTGCTCGTAGCTGCAAGTACAGAGCAGCGCGTGCCTCTGGCCGTTGGATAACTCGCCGTGTTGGTTAGGAATTCAGGAATTCAAAAATGGAAAATCGTTCAGGTTTGGACAAGGATAACGTGATGACAGGAGACGTAGAGACAAAAACCATTGAAGATTTAGTGCGACGCATTGTCGAATCCGTGCAGCCGCAAAAAATTGTCCTGTTCGGCTCCGCTGCGCGGAGACAGACCGGGCCGGACAGCGACATTGACGTGCTGGTGGTAGTCCCGGATGGCACACACTGCCTCAAGACTACGCAATATCTCTATCAGCAACTCTTTGGATTCGGCTATCCGGTGGACATCCTGGTGACAACGCCGACCGTGCTGGAACAACATCGGCACAATCCCGGCTTAATCTACCGGAACGTGCTGACCGAAGGCCGGGAAATTTATGTGGCTTGAAACGCCCGCTCCGGGCAGTGGACAGGATTGGCTACAACGCGCGCGCAGCGATTTCGCATTAGCGCGCGTAGGCCCGCAACCGGATGTCATGTACAATGAGTTGTGTTTTCACGCGCAACAAACTGTCGAGAAGTGCATCAAAGCTATCTTGATCGAGCAGGGTGTTGAGTTTCCGCGAGTGCATAACATCGCTTATCTGTTTGGATTGTTGCCACCTGACATTGAGTTGCCACCTGAAGCAATGGAGGCAATGGGACTAACAACCTATGCTGTGACGACTCGCTATCCAGGGGATTAAAGTGAGCGAATTGATGAGGCAACTGTTTCAAGGGTCTTATTGAGTTAAGATTCTTGGCAATTATCTTGGCGGCGTGCGAGTTTTAGGAGCTTTTTTGTGCCAACTCTTTGCATTTTTGAACAAATGTGCTATCATTGATAAATAGAGACCTTGTTTATTCCACTGCAAAAGCTCTTTATAGCAAGATGAATACCCTCGAATTAGAAAATAAATTGCTGGAAACTCTTAAATATACAAACAGCCCCCACTTATTACGAGGGGCTGATGTCTCTTGGGTTAGTGGCCGGTCAATTGATGAAGTTAAGATGACGTTACAGGTGAAGCACATCCCAGTTGCTTACTTTAGCCGATTTACTGAGCTAGACCTGTACAAAATACAACAGCTTCATAAGAAAGTATGGAGTCAAAGTAAAGTCCCCCTTTTGTTTGTCACGTTACCTCACGAAATTCGCGTTTATAGTGGCTATGAACCAACACCTCAATGTGTCGAAGATTTAGATGCCCCAAGTCGTTTGCTCCAAAAACTTGATGGATTAAACGATGTCTTGACCGCCGAACGAGAAATCAAGAATCAACTTCTCGCGAATAAATATGAGCGCATATATTTGGAAACTGGCGCGTTCTGGGATACGCAAGAGGGCAGACGGGTAAACGCTAACCGTCGCGCAGATAAATTGTTAATAGATAGCCTACACAAAATGCGCGAGTTGCTTATGGGACAGGGGCTTTCCTCTCATTTGGCTTATACTTTGTTGGGGCGATCAATCTTTATTCGTTATCTTGAAGATAGAGGCGTCTTGACCCCATCGTGGATTGAAGAGCTAACAGCAGGGCTAGCAAAAGAATATCGCGATGTATTACCGGATCATGGGGCTACCTATGCGTTGTTCGAGGCACTTAGTAAACGCTTTAACGGTGATCTGTTCCCTGTTGAACCGGAAGAGAACCAGGTCGAGACTCCCCACCTGGAGTTGTTGTTGAGCTTCTTGGGTCGTACTGACTTAGAAACCGGACAGCTCAGTCTGTGGCCCTACAACTTTGAGTATATCCCGATTGAATTGATCAGTAATATCTACGATACCTTTATTGAAAATCGCCGGTCATCAGGTGCATATTATACACCCTTGCTCTTGGCTGATTTCATTCTGGAAGAGACGTTGGGGGAAGACGTCGTGCGTCCAGATATGACTATCCTGGATCCGGCGTGTGGTTCCGGAATTTTCCTGGTGGGTGCCTATCGCAGGTTGATTCAAGCCTGGCGTAAAGAAAATGGGCAACCAGATCGACAAGGTCTAAGTCAAATTCTACAGGACAGCATTTTTGGCGTGGATAAAGAGCCAGAAGCTGTGCGCATCGCAGCGTTTAGCCTTTATCTGGAGATGCTTAATCATTTGAGCAATGCTCAAATTCAGGATGCGGCGTTCAAGTTCCCACTGCTGGCACAAAGTAATTTAGTGCAAAGTGATTTCTTCGATGCCGAGATGGATAAAAAGTGGGCTGATCGCAAATTTGACCGCGTAATAGGCAATATGCCATGGGGAAAGGGCACACTAAGCAACAAAGCAAATCGATGGTTAGAAGAGAAGAAATACACAGTGGGTGGCAAGCAGGCCGCCCCAGCCTTTATGCTGCGCGTCCCGGAATTTTGTAAAGAAGATGGCGAGATAGCTCTGTTAGCCCCGGTCAAAAGCACGATTCTGGTCACCAGCGGCACGCATCAGACCTTCCGAGAAGATTTCTTCACGCGCTATGATGTACGGGCAGTGGTCAATTTTGCGGCAATGCGTCACGAGCTTTTTTCTAGTGCCATAAATCCTGTTGCGGCGTTGTTTTATCTTCCTAATCCACCGGCTTTCAACCGTAGATTGGTTTATGCTGTACCCAAACCCTCGCCGCTTTCCCAAAGGCTTCGAGCTATTGTGTTGGATACAACCGAGATCAAGTTCCTGGATTTGGAAGAATTACTTGAACAGGCACAACTTTGGAAAGTTGCAATGTGGGGAAATCCTCGAGATGCTGCTTTGATTGAACGATTGAAAACTTACCCGCCATTAAATAAGCAATTTAAGCGACTTGGAGGGGCAAAGCCTCATGAAGGCTTTCAAGTTGGGGAAAGTGACAATATAGAACGGGACAAGATGCGAGTCCCGATTCCAAGGTATCTCAAAGATCGCCCATTTCTACCAACAGAAGAATTTGTTCCATTCTTTATTGCTACTGAAAAATTATCACCGACGGACGAGGAACGTGTATACAATCCCGGTGACGAAAGAAGGTTTACAGCACCAATGGTCTTGATACACCAAAGCAAGTGTAAGGCGGCTTACGTTGATAAGAATCTTTCTTATCTGGCTAGTTTTTCCGGGATTAAGGGGGAGCCTGGACAGGAATACTTGCTTAAATGGTTGGTGTGTTTAATCAATTCTTCTCTAGCTAAATATTATCAATTTTTGACATCGACTCGATGGGCAGTTGAGAGACCCAATCCTTTGCATACTGAGTACCTAGATATACCCTTCCTAATCCTTGATGAAAACAATCCTAGCTTTCAAAAAATTCTATCTCATTTTGAAGCAATTAGTCATTTGTTAAGTCGAGAAGAAAGTATATTTATTACCCAACTTCAAGCACAACTAGAAGAACACCAAAAAGCCATCAATGAATTAGTATTCGAACTATACGGACTCCACTCCATTGAACAACAACTGGTAGAGGATATGTTAGACTACGGCATCGAATTCTTCAATTGGGCTAAGCGCAAAAGCCGCAAGCCAGGAGGAGCTAAACCTGTCCAGCGGCCCGATGTGGAGATGTTGACAGCTTATGCCCAGGTATTCAATCAAGTTGCTACTTCCGTATTGCAATTGAAGCAAAAAACGCTCAATGCTACAGTTTATCAAAACGGCGAACCGTTGACGGTCATAAGTTTCGATTTGGTGTACAACAGTGAAGCCCGCCCGGTTCATGTTATCGAAGAACCTACAGCAATGCGGACTAAATTGTATCAACTAAACGAGTTGGCCCTAAGCCAAAATACTCCTTCAATGTTTACGCGGCGGCACATTCGACTGTACGATGGCAAGCAGGTTTCGCTCATTCGCCCTAGCGAGCAGCGCTTCTGGACCCAATCGCAGGCCCGCGCCGATGCAGATGCGTTTGTTGCCGAACTATTTGCATAATCTCTTCCTCGGAGCGACATCTTGAGCCAGCTTTCTCAACTCCCATACAAAGAACCCTCAAATGATTTCAAACTCCCCTGGGAACTCTTCGTAGAGCACGTCCTTGATGTAACCGTGGCGGCTTACCAAGCCATGCGCGAGGCTGGTGTTGCGAATCGAGAATGGGAAGAGAATACGTTTACAATTCAACTCGCAGATCATTATATTTTGCCTTTACTCCAACAGCGCAATTCTCCACTTCGGGTTTGGGCACGTCCACGGGTTCATACTGAGCCAATGTATACTGGGGAACAGGCCACGATTCAGGCCAAAGAAGTGGATATGTTGCTATGTGATATTGGAGAGTGGGAATACGACAAGATACGTTTTGTTTGGGAGGCAAAACGAGTAGGCGATAAGCGAGTAAATAAAAGCTATAGTAACCTCAACTCGAAATATGTTAACGAAGCTATTTATCGCTTTATCAGAAAGGAATATGCCGCCGCAGTTAATGACGCTGGTGTGTTAGCCTACGTGTTGGCGGGAAACGTGAACAATATCGTGACCGATATCAATGCGTGCATGGGGAATATCCGCAAGAATCCACGCCTACCGGCTACCAATCATCTACAACGTGGCGCACCGATCAACGATTTTGAAGACGTTTATCGTTCGAAGCACAATCGAACGGAAGATTCTCGCATTCAGTTGGAAGATTCTCACATTCAGTTGCACCATTTGTTCTTGACTTTCGACTTCGAGTAGTTCCCCGTTTTACACCACCTCTACCATTGATCCCGCCTCGGTCTTCGTGACCTGAATCTGCGTGGGGAAGGCTTCGCACAGTTCGGCGATGTGGGTGATGACCAGCACCAGATCGAATTCGCTCTGCACGGCCTTGAGCGCCTCCCCTTTGAGGAAGGTTAATACAATGACAGCCCCCCGGATAACATTCCGGGGGGCTGGTGTTTATGGACGAGTAGCGTGTTCAGTAGCGCAATAACGCGCCGATACGGGTGTCGCCCATCGTCTCGTCGTCTACGACCTCGACGGTGCCGCCTTTCTCCACAACCTGGCTGACCACAGCCTCGACGGCGTCGGGGATTTCGATGAACGCCTCGGCGCAGAAGACGCATTGCTCAAGCGGTTGTGTGGTCAGGTAGCTGCATCCCCCGCACCGATAGCCGGGGGCGTGATAATCGCGCTCCACGACCAACACCTGCACGCGGCCTTCGTGGGCCACGGAGAGGGTGTCATCCAGCCCGACCACGCCGTTCAGGCCCTTGGCCGCCGCCGTCACCACAGCTTCGACCATCTGCTTCTGCCGCTGCGCCTCGACTGCGCGCAATACCTCGAAGGACAGATCCCGAATCTCATTCTCGCCGTCGTCCATCGTGCCGGTGAAGTCGCCCACAACGATGCCTTGCACGGGCTGCGGCAGCAGATCGCGGAACTGGGCGACGGTGGCTTCCGCGCCGGCGAGCAGGAGGCGGCGCGGGCGGTACGTCTGGCAGAAGGTGCCGAGGGCACCCACCGCGTCCTTCAGATTGCGCTGCACCAACTCGGCCTCGCGGCGCCCGGAAGCGGGCGATCCGCCACGCATCCCCACCACCGAAGACCCGCCGCCTTTGCGGGTGTGCCGGACATCCTCGCCTTCAAAGTCTTGTTGCGCGACCAGATCGCCCATCTGGAACAGGAAGAACCGCGCGCCCTGGCGATCCACCAGAGCTACGGCGTAGCGCCCATAGAGGCCGTCAAGTTCGACCAGGGGAGAGATGTAAGGGCGGAGGGCCACGGTCACGCCGGAGCGCACCGGCACCGCCAGGGGGAAGGCGTACCAGATCCCCAACGCCTGTTGGGAGAACATCACCAACCCACGTCCCGACCAGTCATACTCCAAATCCAGGTAGCGTTTAACCGTTTCCGCGTCCTCCTGATCGATGTCATCTTCGACCTGCTTGAGCATCTCGCGCAATCTGAGTTTGTGTTCGTCAGCCGCGCGCTGTTGCATAGGGTCTACATCCAGGTAGACGCTCAAAATGGGGCGGTCAACCTCAATGGCAGCCAACTCTTTCAGCGATTTTGTGTCAAACATAGGTAGTACCTTCCTTTTCCCGAGGGATTGGTATAGAATCTCTGAGGGGGTCAGAATGTTACGTCGGTATTATTTAACGTCACCTCCTTGCGCTACATGTGGCAAACTTGCGGTCGGTCAGAGCGCTCAATGATACGCGCGCCAATCTGAATGTTTGTAAACACAAACTGCGGCACATCTCCAAGAGATGTCCCGCAGTTCTATCTAGTTCGGTTCCACCCTTCATATTCGCGCATAACCTCACACTCTACCTCGATTTCGCTCTTATTGTATGAAGGTTTGCGAAGGTTGTCAAGCCGCTTCTGATGTCAACCGCTCGGCGAATCGGCTTTCTTTCCTGGCTAACTTTCAGTATACTATAGGCACGCGCCGCCCGGAATACCCATGCGGCAAACAATTAAAGTACAATTATCACGTTGGAAGGGAGCGTACCCTTATGAAGTCCAGGTTCTTGCTTCTCATTATGCTGTGGATAGGGTTGAGCGGCTGCGCCGGGCGCTACGCCGACCAGATTTACCCCGGCGTCAGCATCGCCGGCGTCGATGTGGGCGAACTGACACCCGCGGAGGCCGCCGCCCGCCTGGAAGACGCGCTGCCGCCGCCCACATCGCGCTGGCTCACGTTCCAGGCCGCCGACCAGGTGTGGCGGCTCTCCTGGGCCGATGTGGGGCAGCGCTATGACCTCGCCGCGTCGGTGGCGGCGGCCTACCAGGTGGGGCGCGGCGCGGACGACTGGACGCCGGCGCAGCTCCGCGCCGAGGGCCACGATGTGGCCGCCATCATCCATCCCGCCGACCCCAACCGGATCCGCGACTATCTGGCGCAGGTGGCCGCCGTCGTCTATATCGCGCCGACCGACGCCACGCTCCGCATCGACAACGGGCAGGTGGTAGCGACGCCGGGGCAGCCGGGCCGCCAACTGGATATGGACGCGAGCGTGGCCCGCGTCACGCGCGCGCTCCAAGAGGGCGAGCGCGCCGTCGATGGGGTGCTGGCCGAGGTGCCACCGGCCATCCTCTCGCCGGAACCGGCGGAGAGCCAGGCGCGCGCGCTGTTGGCGCAACCTTTCACGCTGGCAGTGCATACGCCCCTCATCGGGACGCCGCCCGCCGGCTACTATGCCGAGTTGACGGCGGAACCCGCGCGCGTGGCGCAATGGCTCGACATCCGCCCAGGGCGTGACCGCATCGCCCTCTCCGCGCGCGACACCGCCATCGAAGCGTGGCTGGCCGAAGTCGAACCGGAGCTGGCCGAGACCCTCGCTTTCCGCCTCCCTGAGACTTTGGTGGAGGTGCTCACCGCGCTGTACGCGGGCGAGCATCGCGCGCAGGCCCGCATCCGCCACCTGGAACACACCTACTACGTCCGGCCCGGCGACAACCTCTATGACATCGCCTTCGCTCACGGCTTCCCCCAGTGGCAGTTGGAGCGCGCCAATCCCGACATCGAACCGGGGCTGCTCAATGTGGGTCAGGCGTTGACCATCCCCTCCCTCGACGTGCTCTTCCCGCATCCCCTGGTGCCCGACAAGCGCATCGAGATCGACCTGCCCACGCAGACCATGCGCGCTTACGAGGGCGACGAACTGGTCTTCGATTTGCGGGTCTCCAGTGGCATCTCCACTTCCCCCACCATCGCCGGGCAATTCCAGGTGCTCTTCAAAGAAGAGCAAGCCTACGCCCGGCGCTGGGCACTCGATATGCCCTACTTTATGGGCATCTACGCCGAGGGCGAAAACTACTACAACGGCATCCACGAACTGCCCATCACCTCTTGGGGGACGCGCCTTTCGCCCGGCGTGCTCGGCTGGCCCGTCTCCTACGGTTGCATCATCGTCAACCAGGGGCCGGCCGCCGAACTCTTCGCGTGGGCACCGGTGGGGACGCTGGTACGCATCCGCGGCGTCGCGCCGGGCACGCCTCCCTGGCAGCAAACGCTGGCCGACATCGCGCCGCCCGTCGATGGGCCGTAGCCCCATTGACGCGCCCGCCTGGATGCCTATAATCAGCTTACGGTAGGCGAATACATTGAGACACAAGCTTGAGTCTCCTGAAAAAAAGTCCGAAAATCCGATTTTTCCACACACGACCTACTAAATATATGAAATTCGCACGCGGAAAATCTACATCTCGTATCAAGTTTCTAAAAAATCGGATTTTTTAGGGTTCTTTCAATAGAGTCAAGCTTGGTTGCAATTTCCATTTGCAACTTACCATTCACCAAGGAGCACTCTGTGACTATACTAACCATCGACGGTTCTCACGGCGAGGGCGGCGGGCAAGTCCTGCGCACCGCGCTGACGTTATCCGCAGTGACCGG
>SLSP01000422.1 GCA_007130345.1 Thermoflexales bacterium | reverse complement strand
TATTCGGAGCGACAGGCAGAACGAGAAAACTTGGATGCGGCAAAGAATGTTTACCGGGTGTTGCGGGGCGGTTCCTTCCACTCCACTCGTGCTCGCGCCCGTTGCGCCTACCGTGACTGGAGCTACCCGCTCTACGGGTTCAGGCTCTACGGTTTTCGGGTGGTAGTCTCCCCATCGCGCGCGTAGCGCGCCCTCTTTGCCCTTTGCATGCGCCGTAGGCGCACCTTTGCCCTTTGTATCTTTGGGATAACCTGGTCGAGCAGGTATGGTGGCTGAACGCAAGGCGGTGTCGAGCCAACGTTACGCGCGCGAAGCGCGCCCGAAATTTTTTTCCAAAAATAACGGTCAGTCGGCCACGAATACACAAATTCAGGTCGCGGCGGGGCGCGCAATAGGAGGTAAAGCAATGGAAAGTGGAGACCTTCAGAAAGCCATCGGGCTTGCTAAAGCCTATGGCGCGACTCGTTTGATTCTGTTTGGCAGCGCGTTGGAAACGCCCGCGCAAGCCCGCGATCTCGATCTGGCTTGTGACGGCGTCGCCGGTTGGAAATTGTACGAGTTGGCCGCGCGGATGGAAGACGAACTGGGCATCCTGGTGGACTTAGTGCCGTTGACGCCGCCCTCACGGTTCACGCGCCGGATTGAAACGCAAGGACGGGTTTTGTATGAAAGCTGAAATTTTGCGTGAAGCAGGTGTTTTCCACGAAGCCGCCGGGTGTAATCCAGCGTAGGCGCGGTTTCCATACCGCGTTTTGGTTGTAGGGAGACACGCGATTTCCAAATCGCGGCTACATTACTCGCCCCTTTCTATCTCCCCTCCCCCAACACCACCCGATCCAGCGGCCACGCTGTGCCATCGGGTTGCGTTGCGGATAACCGCTCGCCGGTCTCCGGGTCGTACCAGCCGACGGCGATGCGGTACGCTCCCCCGGCGGGCCGGGGGAGCGTGACGGTCTCGCTGACCACCTCCCCGCTGAGCCACCACGAGGTCGGATAGCTCCACGCGCGCGGCATCGCGTCATTCTGCGCCAGGATTTCCTCGGTGGCCGGGTCGTACAGGTGGACGAAGCGCTTGTAGTCGCGGTCGAGCGCGCCGTCCGTCTGCCACCACAGCGTCAGCGTGAGCGTGTCCGCGTGCTGCTCCAGGTCGTAGCCGAGCAGGCGCAGTCTCTCGCCGAAATGCGCCGCCTGCGGATGCGCGATCTCCGGCGCGGCGAAGGCGCGGGGACGCGGTTCCAGCGCCAGCGGACGCGGCAACGCGCACGTCACGGCCTCCGCGCCCGCGTGGAGCGTCACCTGGAGGCGATAGTCGCCGGGGGGCAGCGTGGGCGGCAGCGGGAGGCGGACGGGCGCGCGCACCCAGGCGTGCCGCGGCCACGTCGCCGGGTTGGCGCCGGGGGCCAGCGGGCCACCAACCTCGCCGATGGCCGCCCTGCCCGCATCGAGCAACGCCCACGTCGCGGTGACCTCCGCCGTCGGCGCGCTCACGGCGTTCCACTCGGCGGTGAAGTCCAGCGGCAGGCCCTCGGCGAAGCGCTCCGGCAGGTCGGTCCCCAGCAGCGCGATCCCCCCCGCCTGGCAGAGGATGGTCGCGCCCTGGCGCTCCTGCTCGCAACAGGCGTCGCGCAGGTCGTAGAGCGTGGCCTGCGTCAGCGTGATGGGCGTCTGAAATTCCCCGCCGACTTCCAGCGTGGCTTCCAGGTAGGCGATGACGTGCAGTGTGTAGACGCCGGGCGCGAGGCCCTCCGGCAGGGGCAGCGTGGGGAAGTCCGTGACCAGTTCGCCGGGCTGCCAGAGCGTGGTGGGCAGGTAGCCGTAACCCGGTTGAAGGTCGCGCTGGACGATCTGGCGGCCGGCCGCATCGTGCAGGCGCAGCGAGAGGCTCCAGTTGCGCGGCGTGCCGGGCGTGCTCCAGCCGAGGGCGAGGCGGAGACCCCCCTCAGTCCCCCCCGGTGGGGGGGAAGTACCCCCCTCAATCCCCTCCGGTGGGGGGGAAGCACCCCCCTCTGTCCCCCCCACTGGGGGGGAAGACAAGGGGGGGGTGTCTAGCGTGTGCAGCGTCAGATCGCGGAAGGTCGCCAGCGTCGGCGCGTCGGCGGGGAGTTGCGGCCCACGCGGGACGCGCATCGCGCCGACGTAGAGCACGCCCATCCCCCGGCCCTGCGGCGTGCGCCCGAAAAGCTCTCTTGCCGCATCGAACAGGCGCACTTCCACGAGATACAGTCCCCGCGCCAGCGTCTCCGGCAGGGCGAGGGTCAGGCCCTCCGCGCACGGCAGGCGGCAGGCGGCCTCGGCCAGCGCGTAGGGGACTTCGTGGCGCGGCTCCGCCGGGGAGACCAGACGCACGGTCGCCGTGAGCGGCGCGGTTGCGCCTGTCCACGTCAGCCCCACGCCGAGCGCGTCGCCGGGCGCGGCCACGTCCGCCGTCAGAGCCACGCGCTCCAACTGCGCCGCGCCGAAGTCCACCGGGCCGGCGTGGGGGAAGGGCATCTGGTGGAAG
>SLSP01000330.1 GCA_007130345.1 Thermoflexales bacterium | reverse complement strand
CGCAATACCGCAAAAGTCACCCTGTTTGGGACACGGATGAACACAGATTTCACGGATAAAACCAAAAAATCCGTGTTTTTCCGTGTAAATCCGTGTCCTTGCTTGAAATCAATCGCGGGCTTCTTCTTGTCATAGGGTTAGTTTTGCGCTACTGCCATTTTTCACCATCGGGTCACAGAGAACACGAGGGTTTTCCGTGTTCTCTGTGACCGCTTTCAAAATCCGAAAAACGCTCACATTCCCCGTTTCACAAACGGACGACTTGCCATTTGCAATTCGCCATTTCCAAAAGGAGCTTGTAATGCAAACCATAGACTCTATCCCCCTGATCCCCCGCGAAGTACTGTTTGGCAACCCCGACAAGACACAGGCTCGCCTCAGCCCGGACGGGCGACAGTTGGCCTATCTCGCGCCGGTGGAGGGCGTGCTCAACGTCTGGGTCGCGCCGGTTGATTCGCCCGAAGCCGCGCGTCCCGTCACGCGCGATACAGGTCGCGGCATCCGGTTCTATCTCTGGGCTTACACCAATGACCACATCCTCTACATTCAGGACAAGGGCGGCGACGAAAATTGGCGGGTCTACAGCGTCGATCTGACCACCGACGAGACGCTGGACTTGACCCCCATCGAAGAGGTGAACGCGCAAATCCAACAGGTCAGCCCCGATTTTCCGCAGGAGATCCTCGTGGCGTTGAATGACCGTAATCCCGAATTGCACGACCTCTATCGCATCCACATCGGCACCGGCGAGCGCCAGTGCATTCAGGAGAACCCCGGATTTGTGGATTTTGTCACCGATGACGCCTACGCCGTCCGGTTCGCTAACCGGATGACGCCCGATGGGGGCGCGGAGATGCTCGCCCCGGCCCCGGATGGCTCGTGGACGCTCTTCGCGCGCATCCCGATGGAAGATGTGCTGTCAACGTGGGTGCTAGGCTTTGACAAGTCCGGCGACGTGCTCTACCTGACGGATAGTCGGGAGCGCAACACCGCCGCGCTCTTCGCGCTCCACCTGGAGACCGGCGAGCGGACGTTACTGGCCGAGGACGCTCGCTCTGATCTGGCTGGCGCGATGGTACACCCCACCGAGAAGCGCGTGCAGGCAGTGGCCTTCAACTACACGCGCCAGCACTGGCAGATTCTCGATCCGGCCATCGCCGAGGATATGGCCTATCTGAAAACGGTTGCCGATGGCGACATCGAGGTGGTCAGCCGCACGCTGGATGACCAGGGCTGGATTGTCGCCTATCTGATGGACGATGGGCCAGTGCGCTATTATCGCTATGATCGGGCCGCGCGACAGGCGCAGTTCCTGTTCACCAGCCGCCAGGATTTGGAGGGCTGGCCCCTGGTCAACATGACGCCCGTCATCATCCCCACGCGAGACGGTCTGGAGATGGTCTGCTACTACTCGCTGCCGCCGAATGTGACGGAGGACGACCGGCCCGCCGAGCCGTTGCCGCTGGTTCTGTGGGTGCATGGCGGCCCGTGGGGGCGCGATGTCTGGGGCTATAATCCGTATCACCAGTGGTTTGCGAACCGGGGCTACGCCGTCTTGAGCGTCAACTTCCGCGCCTCTGCTGGATTGGGCAAGGACTTCCTCAACGCGGGCAACCTGGAATGGGGCCGCAAGATGCACGACGACCTGCTCGATGCGGTGGCGTGGGCTGTCGAGGCCGGTATCGCCGACCCGGAGCGCGTCGCCATTGCCGGGGGCAGCTACGGCGGCTATGCCACGCTGGTGGGACTGACCTTTACGCCGGAGACTTTCGCCTGTGGCGTGGACATCGTCGGCCCCTCGAACCTCGTGACCTTGCTGGAATCGGTGCCGCCCTACTGGAAGCCGATACTGGAGATGTTCACCACGCGCGTGGGCGATCATCGCACGGCGGAGGGGCGCGACTTCCTCGGCGTTCGCTCTCCGCTCACCTACGTGGAGCGCATCTGCCGCCCGTTGCTCATCGGCCAGGGGGCCAACGATCCCCGCGTCAAGCAGGCCGAGTCCGACCAGATCGTCCAGGCGATGCAGGAGAAGAATATCCCCGTGACCTACGTGCTCTATCCCGATGAGGGCCACGGTTTTGCCCGACCTGAGAACCGCCTCTCGTTCAACGCTGTGACCGAAGCGTTCCTGGCGACCCACCTCGGCGGGCGCTACGAACCCATCGCCGACGCCTTCGCCGGATCGAGCGTCACCATCCCCGTTGGCGCGGAGGATATTCCCGGCTTGCCGGAGTAAGCAAACTGTAAACGTTCGGCGTGGTAGCCGACAACAAATTTTTGAACGAATAGACGGATGCGGATCATGGGGCATTTCAAATCTAAGATGGAGGCAAAACTGTGGTGAAACAGCGGTAACGCTAAAGTTTTGTGAGCAAATAGCTCGGAGTCCCGGAGACGGCGACTCCGAGCTATTTTTTAAACGCAGTAGCGCAAAACTAACCCTATGACAAGAAGAAGCCCCCGGTTGATTTCAAGCAAGGACACGGATTTACACGGAAAAACACGGATTT
>SLSP01000280.1 GCA_007130345.1 Thermoflexales bacterium | reverse complement strand
GGTTGGCCTGGATGAAGGGCAAGTCCTCCGCTAACTGCCAGTCCACCGTGACCTGCTGATCGCACAGTCGCGCCTCGATGAGGATAAGGCTGTCCTCAAGCGGCTGGTTGAGCTCGATAAAATTCAGGGTCTCATTGGCAATGCGGCCAAACCCACGCAAGTGATCGATGATGCGCCGCGCGCGCTGAACGTCCGCTTGGAGTTCCCACCCGATGCGCTCTAATTCGACGAGATCCAAAGTGGCTTGCGCGTGCGCGGCGGCAGCGTCTCTCTCGCGCAATTCCCGCAGCTTATTGGCTAACTCGATTAAGTAGCCGGCGTCCAGCGTGATCGCTGTGAGGGGTTGGTTGAGTTCGTGAGCCACGCTTGTCGCCAGTTGCCCCAGGGAGGCCATTTTGTCCATTTGGATGATTTTGGCGCGCTCTTGATCCAACTGCTGGACTTTCTCGTCCACCATCTGCTCCAGGTGATCGGCATACGCCTTGATCTGGGCTTCGGCTTGCTTGCGCGCGGTGATGTCTTGCGTTGCGCCGTACATCTTGACCGGAGCGCCGTGAGCATCGCGGACGACCTCACCGTAGGCCTGGACGATGCGTACCTCGCCATCGTCTTGGCGGATAATGCGATGTTCAATGTCGTAAGGGCGCCCTTCTAACGCTTGCTCAAATGCCCGTTCGATCCTGGCGCGATCATCGGGGTGCGCGATAGGGAGAAGGTCTTCGCCTGATAGCTCACCGACAGGGCTGCCGTGGATGTCCTGCCAGTTTTTCGAGAGGGTGAAGCGGTTACTGGAAATATCCAAGGTCCAACTGCCCAGTCGGGCCAGTTTCTCGGCGTTTGCCAGCATCTCCGCGTGCGCACGTAAGGCTTCTTCCATCTGCTTCCGCTCGGTGATGTCGAGGTGCAAGCCCAGGATGAAAGGCTGCTGGTTGAGCGTGATGATTTCCCCGGCGGCGAGCACCGCGCGGGTTTCGCCCGAACGGGAGTGGATTTGTATTTCTGTAAACGGATATGAGCCGTTTTCTCGTAACTGGGCTAACTTATGCGCATCGCCGTTCCATATCCCCAGTGCGCGGGCCGAGTGGCCGCGCAGTTCTTCCTGTGTGTAACCCGTCATCACCAGGTAACTCTCGTTCACGTTCATCATCTTGCCATCTTCCAGCGCGCAGATGACCATCGGCGCTGGGCTGACGTAAAACGCTTTGGCGAACCGTTCCTCGCTTTCGCGCAACGCTTCTTCCATCTGCTTGCGCTCGGTCACATCCTGCACGTACCCCATCAAGCGCGTGGGGGAGAGGCGCGCGGCATCCACCGTCCAATAACGCACCTCTCCAGATTGATGTAGGAAAGGCAACGCTTTGCCTATGGCCTGCCCGGTTTCCACCACCTGCTGGAAGTGCGCGCGCGCTGTCTCCTGCGCCTGCGGCGGTGTCAAATCGGAAATGCGCATGCGCAACAGCTCCTCCGCCGTGTACCCGGTGATGGCGCACGCCGCCGGATTGACCTCCACATAGCGGCCCTGCTCGTCGGCGATGAATATGCCGTAGGGGGCGTGTTTCACGTAACTGCGGAAGCGTTCTTCGCTCTCGCGCAGCGCGGCTTCGGCTTGCTTGCGGTCGGTGATGTCGTGCCCGATTCCGATGTAGTAGAGCAAAACGCCGTTTGAGTCGAAGATGGCACGATCATGCCATTCATGCCAGCGAACAGTACTGTTATGCGTAACTGCGTGCATATATGACAGCGTAGGATTTTCGGATGTCATGGAAGCTAGGCGGGTGCGCACGCTTTCACGCTCGTGCTCCGGCAGAAAATCGAAGAAACGAACGCCCCGCAGGTCCTCTTTTGTCATGCCGAAATACTCGCAATACGCTTTATTTACAAATAGAAGTGTGCTGTCTGGCAAGTATTCGCAGATCAGCGACGGCAGATCGTCGGCCAACCAGCGGAAGTGTTCTTCGCTCTCGCGCAGCGCGATTTCCATCTGCTTGCGCTCGGTGATGTCCAGCGCGAAGCCGATGGTGCCGGCGATCTGCCCCGCCGCGTCGTAGTATAGCGTTTTGTCGGTGCGACTCCACCCATAATCCCCGGAGGGTTTACGGTGATACTCCTCAATGCCGGTGCAGGTTTCCCCGGATTGCAATACCAAGCGATCATCCGCTTGATACTTCGCGGCGATCTCCGGCGGGAATAGCTCCGCATCGGTTTTCCCGACGATCTCAGCTGCGGCGATCCCCACCGTTTCACAATAGGCTCGGTTGACCTGGACGTATACTCCCGCGCTGTCTTTCTGCCAGATTAGCGCGGGCACGGTATCAAAGACCAACTTGAGATCGCGTTCTGCTTTTTGACGGGCCGCCTCAGCCTGTTTACGTTCCGCAAGCTCGCGCTCTAGCTCGGCCGTGCGCTCGCGGACGGTCTCCTCAAGCTGCGCGTTCTGCTGGCGGAGGGCCGCCTGGCTGGCGCGCAACTCGCGCTTGAGATGCACTTTCTCTGCGGCGCGGCAGAGCGCGCTCTCCAGCGCGATCTGATCCACCGGTTTAGCCAGGAAGTCCGAGGTGCCGGCCCGCAGTGCATCCAAGATCGCCTGATCATCCCCGTGCCCAGAGACCAGGATCACGTTGGCTTCGGGGTCGTGCGCGCGGATCGCTTCCAGCACTTGTTGGCCGGACAGGTCGGGCATCCGCAAATCGGTCATCACGATTTCCGGCAATTCCTGGTGATACAGTTCCAGGCCCTCCACGCCGCTGCCGGCGGTGATCACGCGGTAGCCCGCAAGGCGGACGTTGCGCGAAAAGGCTTGCAATACGCGGGGTTCATCGTCGATAATCAAGATGGTGATAGGCATACGCCCTCCGGATGATCACGTTGCTATAGGGGTGAGCGGCTTTGCAAGCCTCCCGACCGGGGCAATCAAAACGCCCCCGGCGATGCTCGGCTAATAATGCCTTGTAACAAGTATAAGGCAAGATGGAAAGAAGGGCAAGTGGGGAAGCGCGTAAAGGCCGGAAGCTGCGGAGCTTCCGGCCTGGGGGTGAGGGGGGGCGGGGGTAACGGTAGGGTTCAGCGCTGGGCGTCACCCTGAGCGGTGACTCTTCGCCACCATCCGGCGAAATCCCGGAGACCCCCAGTGAACTCTGACTAACCGGAGGATAATTCCTCCGGTTTTTTAGTCTCACAGCCAACCGCCTCAACAACAGACTCCCACGGAAAAAAGACGCGGGTTTCCAGGATAGCGTCGGCGAGTTGCTCCGCCAGGGCGAGGCGGCACGCGAGGTCCGGCGCGGCGTAGAAGGCGCGGGCGGTCGCGGCGAGGGCCGGGTCGAAGGCGGCCAGCTCGCGGAGGAGGTCTTTGTCGCGGGGCAGGTAGCGGTCGGCCTGCAAGAAGCGGTAAGTGAGCATTGCGTGGACAGCCAGAGCCAGAATCATACTCGCGGTCTCCGGGCGGTCGGCGGCCACATCGGTGGCGTCCTCGTAGCGGCAGACGGCCATATAGCGCGCGGCGGTGAGTTGCTGCGCATCCCAGGCGGGCGAGGCGGCCAGGCTGCGCCGCGCTTCCGCCTGCAACAGCGCGAGGGTATCGTCCACCGCCAGCACCACGAAGCCCGTCGCCAACATGTGCGCGGTGATGACGCGCCCCGCGCGCTGCTCGTGGGCCAGATACTCCCGCACCTGACGCGCGGGATTGACGAAAATCTCCGCCGGGACATCGCGGAAGCGGCGCTGCACCCGCTGGCGATACGGTTCCCGCCGCACCACGTAGAGGTCGAGGTCGCTGGTGGGACGCGGTTCGCCCCGGATGATGGTGCCGCACGCCATAATGGCGACCACGTCGGGGAAGCGGCCCACGATCCAGGTCACGGCCTCGCGCAACGCGGCATCGTAGCGCGCCGGGAGATCGGGCCATCGGCATTGTGCAAGCAACGTTGGATTGGGCAATTCGGTCATCGGACCCCCTCGGTTTATAGATGCGGCGGCCATCCGCCGAAGAAATTGTAGCACCCCTGGCGTGGGTGTAAAGGTCGGAAGATCAAATCGGCAGAAAAAGTAACACAAATTGAAGTTTACCCTACCGCAGCTATTGCCATTTGCAATTCGCCATTTGCCGATTCCCAAAAGAATCTGCTATAATTAAGGTAACATACCCTAATCCACCCCAGGAGGCTATGAGATGAAGCGTTACCGTTGGATGCTCTGGCTGACCTTGCTGCTGCTCTGTTGCGCGACGCCCCTGGCTGCCGCGCCCGCGTCCGATTACGTGGTGCAACCGGGGGACTCGCTGACCCGCATCGCCACGCGCCACGGCGTCAGCGTCGACGCGCTGGCTTCGGCCAATGGCCTATCGCGCACCGCCTGGCTCTACACAGGCCAACGCCTCACCATCCCCGGCACCACCTCGGCGGGCAGCGTCTACGTGGTGCAACCCGGCGATACCCTCATCACCATCGCCATCCGCCAGGGCGTGACGCTGCGCCAATTGGCGGAGGCCAACGGCCTGCGATGGAACGCCTGGGTCTACACAGGCCAACGCCTCACCATCCCCGGCGGAACTGCGTCGCCTACACCGACAGGTCCCGCTCCGGCAGATGGCGTTCATGTGGTGCAAGCGGGCGAGAACCTGTTCCGCATCGGCCTGCGCTACGGAACCAGCGCGGCGGCGATCCGCGCGACCAACAACCTCCGCTCTGACGTGATCTACGTGGGCCAGCGCCTCACCATCCCTGGCGCGGACGCTTCGGGCACGCGCCCGCCCGTCGGCGCGCCCCCGGTGGATGTGCCGGTGGCCGAGGGCGAAAAGTGGATCGGCGTCAACCTCACCGCGCAGACCATCACGGCCTATCAGGGCGAAACGCCCATCTACACCACCCTGACCTCGACGGGCCTGCCGCGCACGCCCACCGTTGTGGGCACATACAGCATCTACGTCAAGTACGCCTCCGCGCCGATGTCCGGGCCGGGATACTACCTGCCCAACGTGCCGCATATTATGTACTTCTACAGAGGCTATGGCATCCACGGAGCATATTGGCACAACAACTTCGGCACGCCGATGAGCCGGGGCTGTGTCAACCTCTCGCTGCCGGACGCGGAATGGTTCTATAACTGGGCACCCGTGGGGACGAAAGTAGTAACGCACTACTGAGTCCCCTAAAAGTCCAAAAATGCAGTTTTTTAGAAACTTGGTGACAGCTCAGTTTTCTGAGCACGCTCCAAGCCCCCGTCCTCGGGGGCGGCTAGACCGGTAGTACACGCTTGAAAGTCCAAAAATCGCAGTAGCGCAAAACTAACCCTGTGACAAGAAGAGTTCCCCGGTTGATTTCAAGCAAGGACACGGATTCACACGGAAAAACACGGATTTTTTAGAGTTCTTTAACGAGGTGACACAATGAAACCACAAACCTTATCTCCGGCCCCGCTGATGGGGCTATTGCTGCTGATTATCCTGGCGTGCGCCGTCCCGACGCCGCCGCCGATGACGCCACCTCCCACGCCGGCGCTCTCCCCCACACCGACGGAGACGCCACCCCCGCCGCGCCCGGAAGCGCGCCTCGATGCCACGCTCGCGCTGACCGAGGCCCCGGTCTTGACGCCCTTCATCCTGCACTTCTCGCAGCCGATGAATACCGATCCCCCCGGCCCGCCGCTCACCTTCGAGCCGGAGGTGGCCGGGCGCTTCTTCTGGGACGATACCGCCACCACGCTGATCTTCATCCCGCGCGCGGGCTTCGCGCCCGGCACACGCTACATCATCCGGCTGAACCCCGCGCTGCGTTCAGCGGAGGGACGCGCCCTGGTCAGCGCGCCGCTGTGGACGTTGGAGACGCGCGCCGCGCCCCAGGCCCTGCAACTGCAAGCCTTCAATCGCACGGAGGAGGGTCACTTGCAAGGGCAGCCGCTTTCGCACGCGCTGCGCAGCCGCCGCCCCGTCCTGCGCCTCACCTTCGATACTCCGATGGATCGGGAGAGCGTCGTCGCCGCGCTGCGCCTTGAGCCGCGTGTGCCGTTCTCGGTCACGTGGGATGAGGAAGGCGCGCTGCTGCTGGAGCCGGACACCGCGCTGGAACTGGACACGGGCTACACGGTCTCTCTGGGCGCCGAGGCGCGAGACATCGCCGGGACGCCGCTTCAGCGCGCGCAGCAGTGGACGGTGCGCACCGCCCCGCTCGTCGCGCGCTTCTCCGCGCCCACGACTGCCGACACGCCTCTGGCGATCACGTTCAACTATCCCGTGAACCCGGCCAGCTTCACGTCCGCCGCCCGCCTCGAGCCGGCGGTGGCGGGCGATTGGGAATGGAACGACCACCACACGCAAGCGACCTTCACGCCAGCCGAGGCCCTGCCCACGTACACGGATTTCGTCATTGACTTCGACGCGGGCCTGCGCGACGCGCGCGGCGACCGGTTGCCATCGCCCGACTCGCTCACGTTCACCACGCCGCCGCCGCTGCTCTCTCACGGGCCTCGCGGCAACCACGAGCATCCGGCGACGGCCATCCAACTGACCTTCGACCGCCCAATGGATCAGGCCGCGACCGAGGCCGCCATCCGCATCACCCCGCCCATCACGCCGACGTTCTCCTGGGAGGAGACCACGCTCATCATCCGGCCAGAAGGGTATCTGGAGGCGTGGCGCGATTACGCGGTCACGGTGGAGACCGGCGCGCGCGGCGCGGACGGCGAGAGCCTCTTTTCCAAGCCCTTCTCCTGGCAGTTCACCACCGGCGAGTTCCGGCGCGTCGCCAGCTTTGGCAGCGGCCCCAACGCCCAGGTACTCGACGCCGCTGGCCGCCGCGCCGTGCAATATGTTCTGACCCAAGAAAGCGCGGCCCAGGTGACGTTTGAACTTTATCAGCTCTCGCTGCCGCAGTTCCTCGACCGGTACGCCTCCGGGTTCCGGGGCGTGGCCGGACAAGAACTGCAACCCATCAGCACCGAGGGCGCGCCCCTGATTCGGGAATGGACGCACTTACCAGAGGCCGACGCGGACCAGTCTTCTTACATGCACTACAGCGTCCACGATGTGATCATCCCCGCCGACGTGCCGCCGGGCCTGTACATCCTCAACATGCACACGCGCCTCCTCAGCGACCAGTTGATCTTGGTGGTGACGCGCAACACGCTGCTGGTCAAGCAGGCCGAGGGCCAACTCGTCGCCTGGATTACCGACATCCCCGCGCCGGATGGCAGCGGCGGCGAGCCGGTTCCTGATATCGAGGTGGGCGTCTACGCCCGCGACGGTTCGCGGCTGGCCCAGGGCCGCGCCGACGCGCGCGGCGTCTTCCGCACCGAGGTGGACGCCGACCCGCAGCCGCTTATCGTCGTGGCCCAGCAAGGCGACGACATCACCGTGAGCGGCCTGAGCAACGAGTGGCGCGCGGGCTACGATCCCTGGTGGGGCTGGTGGCGTCCGCTGCCCACCGCGCGCGCCGTCGCCGCGCACATCTACACCGACCGCCCCATCTACCGCCCCGGCCATACCGTCTACTTCAAGGCCGTCATCCGCCTGGACAACGACGCCGTCTACAGCCTGCCGCCGGCCGGCACGCCGGTGACGGCCCGCATCCGCGACGCCCGCAACAATGTCGTGCAGACCTTCGCGCTGGAGACCAATGCCTTCGGCGCGGTGCATGGCGAGTTCGCCATTGCCGAGGGCGTGATGGTGGGCGACTACGCGGTGGAAATCGTCGTGGCCGAAGAGAGCCACCGGCAGACGTTCATGGTGGAGGAGTACCGCAAGCCCGATTACGAGGTCACGGTGACGCCGGATCAGGCGGCGTTTGTGGATGGCGAGACCGTCACGGTGACGGTGGACACGGCCTACTACTTTGGCGAGCCGGTGGTCAACGCCGCCATCGAAATCCGCCGCTTCCGCCTGGGCTGGCATTATGGCTACTGGGGCGGCGCTCCCGACGAACAGGTCTGGTTCAAAGATCACGACATCCTCCGCCAGGGCCGCACCGACGCGGACGGGCGCTTCACCTTCACCTTCCAGGCCGAGCTAGGCGATTACGCGCGGCACGTCCACTGGAACACCCCGCTGCGTCAGGCGCAATGGGGCATCGAAGCCACCGTGGACGACGGCAGCCATCAGGCCGTGAGCGGCTTCACGACGTTGCGCGTCTACGACGCCGCCGAGGTGCTGCGCGTGGAGACCGACCGCTATCTGTACGCGCCGGGCGAGGCGTTCGACGTCGTCGCCACAGTCCACGATCTGCGCGCAGCCCCCGTCGCCGGGCGCGAGCTAGAGGTCGCGCTGCTGCGCTGGTCGCTACATTCTGGGGAATATGACACCGTGATTCAGGACTTCGAGACGACCACCGGGGCGGATGGCCGCGCCGTCGCGCGAATGTCCATCGCGGAGCCGGGGTATTATCACCTGCGGGTCTCCGGCGCGGATAGCGCCGGGCGGCCCCTGACCTACGAGCGCGGCATCTACGCCTTCCGCCGCCAGGGATGGGAGAGCCAGTCGCCAAGTGGCGGGCTGGAGCTACGCGCCGACCGCGCCGAGTACGCGCCCGGCGACGTGGCCCAACTGCTCATCCAATCCGACTTCGACGGCCCGGCCCTGCTCACCTTCGAGCGCGGGACGACGCGCCGCGAGCAACCGGTAGAACTGACGGCCCCGGTTACGCTGGTGGATGTGCCGCTCCTCGATGACGACATGCCCAACATCTACGTCGTCGTCAACGCCTGGCGGCCCCTGCCCCTCCCCGACTCTGACTATCGCTACCAATCCACCCCCGATGGGCAACTGTTGAGCGCGAGCGTCAACCTGGACGTGTCGGCGGAGCGGCAGCGGCTCTCCGTGAGCATCACGCCCGACCGGGAGCGCTACGCCCCCCGCGACGAGGCCACGTTCACCCTCCGCGTGACGGACGCCGAGGGGCAGCCGGTGGAGGCCGAGGTCTCGCTGGCGCTGGTGGATGAGGCCATCTTCGCCCTGAGCGCGAACCTCGTCCCGCCGATCTTCGACACCTTCTACGCGCCGCGCGCGAACTTCGTGCGCACGTACAACGCGCTGGCCCTGCGGCGGCTGCTCTTCGTCAACGGGATGGGCGGCGGCGGCAACGGCGCGCTCGAAGGCTCGCCGCGCCGCGACTTCCCCGACACCGCCGCGTGGCTCCCCACGCTCCAGACCGACGCCGACGGCGAAGTGCGCGTCACGCTGACGCTGCCCGATTCCCTCACCAGTTGGCGGCTGACGGCCATCGCCGCCACCGCCGATACCCGCGTGGGAGAAGCCACGCACAACGTCATCACGCACCAGCCGGTCATCGCGCGCCCCATCCTGCCGCGCTTCCTCACCGTTGGGGACGAGGCCACGCTCGCGGTGCTGCTCCACAACTACACGGACGCGGCGCAGACCTTCACCGTGACGCTGGCCGTCTCGCCGACGGATGGCCTCGCGGGCGAACTGACGCTCGCCGCGCCCCACGTCCACACGCTCACGCTGGAATCCGGCGAGCAGCGCAGCGTGGGCTGGACGGCCACCGCCGAAGCCGCCGGGCCGGTCTACCTGCTGGCGCAGGCCCGCGTCGAGGGCGTGTTGCTGGACGCGGTACAGCTTCCGCTGACGCTCGCGCCGCTGGCCGTGCCGCACGTGACCACCGAGGTAGGCACGTTCACGGGCGACTACGTCGCCACCGTGACCCTGCCCGCCGAGGCGCTCGGCCTGAGTACCGTCCGCGTCGAACTCAGCCGCTCCATCGCCGGGACGTTGCTCGAAGGGCTGGACTATCTCACCGGCTTCCCCTACGGCTGCGTCGAGCAGACCATGAGCAAGGCGCTGCCCAACGCCGTGGTGGGACGGGCCATCAATGCGCTCGGCGTCTTCAATCCCGCGATCCAGGCCGACCTGCCGCCCAAGATCAACGCCAGCGTGCAGCGGCTCTACGGCTATCAGCACAACAGCGGCGGCTGGGGCTGGTGGTACGACGACAGCACCGACGCCTATCAGACCGCGTGGGTGGTCTTCGGCCTGGCGACGACGGCGGAGGCCGGATACGAGGTTGACCCGGACGTGATCGCGCGCGGCGTGGGCTGGCTGGATGACCACCTCGACCAGATGGATGCGCGGACGCGGGCCTACGCGCTGTACAGCATGGCCGTCGCTGGCGCC
>SLSP01000074.1 GCA_007130345.1 Thermoflexales bacterium | reverse complement strand
CGAAGCGTAGCTCGTCCAGGCGCGCGCGCTCCGAGGGGTTGAGGGGCAGGCCGTCGAGGAAGTCGAAGCGCGCCGGAGAGGGCGCGACGAGCGTGTCGAAGAGACGCACGCGCGCGTCGAAGCCGCGATCCGCCAGCAGGCCCGGCAGCTTGCGCCCCACCAGCGGATCCGCGCCGGCGCGGGGGAGCGCGGCCAGCCACAGATCGCGGGCCGCTACCTCCGGCGGATGCTCGATGAGGCCGCCGTAGTCCGGCTCCAGGGCCACCAGCGCGCCGCCCGGCGCGAGGACGCGCGCCAATTCGTCCAGGGCGGGTTCCAGCGGCGCGACCCACAGCAGCGTGAGTTGGCTGAAGACCAGGTCGAAGGCCCCATCCGCGAAGGGCAACCGCCGCGCGTCGCCGCCGACGGCCCCGGCCAGGCCCCGCAGCGCGTCCACGGCGCAGTCCAACGCCACCACGCGCCCGCCAGAACGCCGCTGGAGTTCGCCCGTGACCGCGCCGTGCCCCGCGCCCAGGTCGAGCACGGAGCGCCGCCGGGCTATCGCCACATCGCGCAGCAGCCACGCGCGCGCCGGGGCCAGCCACCCGGCCTGCTCGCGCAGCAACTCCGCCGAGGGGAGCGCGGGATTAGCGTCCGCCACCGGCACACGCGCACGCGCACGCGCATCCCGCGCACGCGCAACTGCTCCCGCCGCCGCCACCGCCGCTACTGCTGCCAGAGGAAGAGGCCAACGCCTGGAACACGTCGCCGGTCACGCGATCCACGCCGCTGAGATCGACGAAGCCGCCGCGCGCGTTGGGCAGAGAGAGCGCGCCGGGCATCAGCGCGCCCGCCAGGCTGCCCATCGTCTTCTCCGACCACCCCGCGAAGGAACCGGCCACATCCCCCATCCGCACGCGCCCCCCCCGCGATGGCCCGCTGCGTGCCGGGGCCGACCGCGCCAGCCCGCCGCCGCCCGCCATCGGCGCGCTCCGGCGCACCCAACGCGGCCAATACGTGTACCCAGGATGTACCAGAACCGGCGAGGGGTTGTCGTTCATCATCACCCAGGGCAGGTACTTGTCCAGGTATTCCTCGCGCTGCTGCACCTCGCCGAGTTTGGCGGCCTGATCCATCGCCCGCGTGATGACCCGGCGGTAGTATTCCTGCGACTCCTGCACATCGAAGCCCTTCATCTTAGCCGCGGTGTTCTTGATAAGGCGTTCCATCGGAACCGCGAAATCGATTTTATGGATCGGCTTGCCGGGATGGGATTCCAGCAAGGTGACGAAGTCCTGCTCGTAGTTGTGGATGACGGTGCCGCGTTGTTGCGCGACATCCCGTCGATGCTGCTTCTGCGCCTTGATGTTGTCTAAATACGCCAGATCGCGCACCCGGTACGGTTCGCTGACGCGGACGGCCAGCGGATCGGCATGGGCTTGCTCCAGGATCCCCTTTTCCAACAGCCCGAACAGCACCAGCGTCAGCACCTTGTTGAGCGGCATTTCCAACAGCACCGCCGCTTCGGGCGCGGTCAAGCCCCGCTTGATGCCCCCGCCTTCGGTGGTGGCGATGGGCGGCAGATATTTGCCGCGCTTGCCGCGCAAGTTCTTCTCGTTGAGGAAGAGGAGGGGCGTGAAGATGAAGGGCATCGGCAGCACCCAGAGCGGCCAGATGACAAATACCGCGATCATCCCGCACACTATGATGACGTAGAGCGTCCAGCCCGTCGCGCCGGTGAAGCGCAAGAAGAGCACGCTGAACAGGATCACGCCGAGCGCGCCGAGGGCCAAGTGGATGGTGGGATTGTCCTCCAGCCACATCTCTGTCAACTGGAAAATGGTCAGCGTCACGACGCGATCCATCGCCTCTTTGGGGAAGGAGACGCCCACGCGGTAAGGCCGGGTCGCCACGCCATCCGGCCATTCCCAGATCGCCACCGCGCGCCCTTCATACAATACTTTCTGAGCGAAAGGCACGTCATGGTAGAGCACGGTGTCGGGATGGACGCCTTCGGGCATGTGGACGGCGATTTGAACGCGCGTGTTGCCCCGGACGAACTGCGAATCCCACCAGGTGGAGACGATCTGAAATGAGGCGTACTCCTGATCGGTGGTGTCTTGATAGACCATATCGGGCAGCGTGGCCTCGAAGCGCAGCGTGCCGGTGCTGCCCCGGGGGATTTCGCGGTCTTTCAGATGCACCTCGACGCCGATGTCGATGTAGGTGGATTTGCGGATGTCGGTCAGGGGGTGGCCGTCGATGGACGCGCTCATATTGCGGATACTGTAGCCGCTATGAGGCAGCCCGATATCCACGATGTCGATAGGCGCGCCGCGATTGGTGAAGGTGACGTCGTACACCAGCCGCGCCGAAGCATCCGGCTGAAGGAAGACCTGGAACTGGAGCAGGGGCACCTCGAAGGCGTAATCCTGCGCGTAGACCGAACCGCTGAAGGTCAAAATCAGCAGCAATAGGCCCAATCCAGCCAGATTATAGAACCAGCGTTGTGTTTTCATTGAATTCCTCCTGATATGTTACCGT
>SLSP01000558.1 GCA_007130345.1 Thermoflexales bacterium | reverse complement strand
ATCTCTACAATTTGCGGACGCGCATCTCAATGCACATGGAGAAGATGGGCGTCGAGGTGCGGTATCATCACCACGAGGTGGGCGGGCCGGGCCAGTGCGAGATCGAGATCCCGCTGCTGCCGCTGCTCAAAGCCGCCGACGCCACGATGCTGGTCAAGTACATCACGCGGATGGCGGCGTTTGAGGACGGGATGACGGCGACCTTTATGCCCAAGCCCCTCCACGGCGAGGCCGGTTCCGGGATGCACTTCCATCAGTACTTCTGGAAGGATAACGTCAATCTGTGTTACGATCCAGAAGGCTACGGCTGTATGAGCGAGCTGGCGCGCTATTACATCGGCGGGCTGCTGCACCACGGTGGCGCGGTGATGGCGTTCACCAATCCGAGCACCAACTCCTATCGCCGCCTCATCCCCGGTTACGAGGCGCCCATCAGCGCCATCTACTCCCTGGGCAACCGCAGCGCGGCCATCCGCATCCCCAAGTACGCCAACCAGCCCCACTCGGCTCGTTTCGAGTTCCGCCCGCCGGATGCCACCTCCAATCCCTACCTGGCGATGGCGGCGCAGTTGCTCGCGGGCATCGATGGCATCGTCAACAAGATCGATCCCACCGAGCTAGGCTATGGCCCCATTGACGAGGACATCTTCTCGTGGCCGGAGGAGAAGCGGGCCACGATCAAGGCGTTGCCCACCTCGCTCAACGCGGCGATGGACGCCCTGGAAAAGGATCACGACTTCCTCCTGGCGGGCGATGTGTTCAGCAAGGAACTGATTCAGCGATGGGTTGAGCGCAAGCGGCAGGAAGATCGCCAGGTGCGCAACCGTCCGCATCCGTATGAGATTGAGTTGTATTACGACTTGTAACTATTGCGTATTGCGTATTGCGTATTTTTACGCAACACGCAACACGCAACACGCGACATAATCTTTCAGGAGGGACTATGACCATACGCTTTGGCACCGACGGTTGGCGGGCCGTCATCAGCGATACGTTTACGTTTGAGAATGTGCGGCTGGTGGCGCAAGCCATCGCCGATTACGTGCGGGAGCAGGGCGAGCGCGCCACGCCAGAGGTGGTGATCGGCTTCGACACGCGCTTCCTCTCCGACCGCTACGCGCGCGAGGTGGCGCGGGTGATGGCCGGGAACGGCATCGTCGCGCACCTGACCCGCGCCGACGCGCCCACGCCCGCCGTCTCCTACGCCATCGTGCAGAAGCAGGCCGAAGCCGGCGTGATGATCACGGCCAGCCACAATCCGCCGCGCTACAACGGCATCAAGCTCAAGGCGGGTTTCGGCGGATCGGCGCTGCCTCACCAGGCGCGGCGCGTGGAAGCGTTGCTGGAACGCAATCAGCGCGAGGCGCGCGGCCCCAACCTGATGGAGTACCGGCAGGCCCTCGACGCGGATATGATCCGCCCCTTCGACCCGGCGTGGGCCTACTACCAGCACCTCTCCGGCCTCATCGACCTGGACACCATCTCGCTAGGGGAGTTGCGCGTGGTGGCCGATGGGATGTACGGCTCCGGGCGCGGCGCGTTCCGCGACCTGTTGAGCCGCACCCGCTGCTGCCTGGAAGAAATCCGCTGCGAGATGAACCCCGGCTTCGGCGGCATCCACCCGGAGCCGATGGCGCACTATATGCAGGCGCTCGTGGCCGCGATGCAGACGCATCACGCCGACGTGGGCCTGTCCACCGACGGCGACGCCGACCGCATCGGCGCGATGGATGCGCAGGGCAACTTCGTCGATCCGCATCACATCTTCGCGCTGGTACTGCGTCATCTGGTGGAGAAGCGCGGGTGGAGCGGCGCTGTCATCAAGACCGTTTCCACCACGCGGATGGTCGACCGGCTGGCGAAGCGATATGACCTCCCGCTCCACGAGACGCCGGTGGGCTTCAACCACATCGCCGACTACATGCTCAACGGCGATGTGCTTATGGGAGGGGAGGAGTCGGGCGGGCTGTCCATCAAGGGCCACATCCCCGAAGGCGACGGCATCCTGATGGGCATGTTGCTGCTGGAGATTATGGCCGAGGCCCGCGCGCCGCTGCACGAACTCGTGGCGGGCATTCAAGAGGAGGTGGGGCCGGCGCGTTACGCCCGGTGCGACATACCGTTGAAGCGTCCCGTCCCCAAGCCGGAGATGGTGGCGCGTTTGCAGGAGCAGGCCCCCGCCGAATTGGCCGGGCAGCGCGTCATAGAGATCGGCATCGAGGATGGCGTCAAGTACGTCCTGGCCGATGACTCCTGGCTGCTCATTCGCCCCTCCGGCACCGAACCGGTGCTGCGCGTCTACGCCGAGGGCGTCTCCGACGACGAGGTCGAGGCGCTGTTGGCCTACGGGCAGCAGGTGGCGATGGGGTAAAGCTATCTTGCTCTCTGCCTAATCGCGGGTATAATAACTGCGTCTGGGGAAATGTCGGAATTGGCAGACGAGCATGACTTAGGATCATGTGCCGCGAGGCGTGCGGGTTCAAGTCCCGCTTTCCCCAACCAAAAACCGGGCCTGAGAAGGCCCGGT
>SLSP01000057.1 GCA_007130345.1 Thermoflexales bacterium | reverse complement strand
GTACTAAATCCGTGACATTACGCACAATTCTGCTATCTTTGAAGGTGTCCAGTAATCCGCTTAAATAGTTTGAAAGTTTCATTGTAGCCTCCAGTGGGTTGAGTTTAGGGTAGGATACTATGCTGGGCGCATTTAGCCAAGTGGCCGCTTTTCTGTAGAGTTTTCAGGAATAAAATACATTGGACGTTGGCGTGTGTCTCGAAGTATTCGCTATAGCGTGCAAGGTGTTGTCTTACCACATCCAGCAGTTAAACGGAGATTTGGCGCTCCCCTCGGAGCCAGCGACGTTGCAAGTTGCAGAAGGAGTTTTATGAAGAAGTGGCACACTCTTTTTCAGGGTATGGTGTTGGTAGGATTAGTAGCGCTGGTCTTCGCGGTAGGGTACGCTTGGCGCGCGGGGCCGGCGCAGCGCGTCGTGGTGGTGACGCCGACGTTACTCCCGACGGAGACGCCGCCCTCGCCGCCCACCGAGACCGCCACCGCGACCCCCACCTGCACGCCGACGCCGCTCCCCACCCGGACTGCGACCAGCACCGTGACGCCGCCTCCCACCGCCACGCCAACACCCACAGAGACGCCGACCCCCACGCCGACGGTTGGCCCTATCGCGCTCTTCGCGCCGACGCCGGTGCTGACCACGTCGCACGTCGTCACCTCCACGTACCCGCAGCCCACGCCGATGCCCAGGGTGACGCAGCCGGCGGGGACGGTCAACGTCTTGTTGCTCGGCAACGACCGGCAGCCCGGTGAGACGATGGGGCGCACCGATATGATCGCCATTGCGTCGATTTTCCCCAATGTGCCCTCGGTCAGCCTGATTTCCGTCCCCCGCGATTACTACGCCTGGATTCCCACCTGGGGCCTGGACAAGATCAACACGGCCTATCTGCGCGCGCATGTCACCAACTATCCCGGCGGCGGCCCGGCCCTGGTCAAGGCGACGATGGAGTACAACTTCGGCATCCCCATCCACTACTACGCGATGGTGGATTTTGACAGCTATCGCAGCATCGTGGACGCGGTGGGCGGGGTGAACATCGTGGTGGAATGCCCCTTCTACGACACGTTCCCCGATCCCGAATCGGCAACCGGCAGCACGGACATCTCGATACAGCCGGGCGTGCATCACATGGATGGCAAATACGCGCTCTGGTACGTGCGCTCGCGGTGGAACACCTCCGATTTCGACCGCCACCGCCGGCAACAACAGGTGCTCCGCGCCATCTTCCATCAAGTGCTGAACCAGAATCTACTGCCCCGCGTCCCGGAGTTGTGGGACGTGTACCGCGAGGAGGTGCAGACCGATATGGGCCTGCGCGAAGTGCTCTACCTGGCCTCGGTGGCGGCGCGGATGGATGAGCGCGATGTCAAAAGCCGCTTCATTCGCGGCAGGGATTTGTTGACCTCGTGGACGGCGCCCAATGGCGGATACGTGCTGGTGCCGGATTACGACGCGCTTTACGACTTCGTGCGGGAAGCGGCGCAGCCGCCGGTGAGCAGTCGCGCGTTCCAGCGCGCGCATCGCGTGGCGGTATGGAACGCCAGCGGCAGTGAGGGCCTGGGGTGGGTCGCGGCCTATCGCCTGGTATTGGAGGGGCTGGACGTGGTCAGCGTCGAGTCCGCGCCCTGGCAGGCCACGACCACCATCACCGACTTCACGACGACCAGCAAGGGATCGCCGCTGCATAGATTGTTGCACCTCTACGAGCGCCATCGCGGGGATGTGATCTTCGAACCCACCGAGGACAGCGAAGTCGAGTTCCGCGTGGTGTTGGGGGCGGATTATAACCCCTGTCGGGGGACGGGCACCATCTTCCACACACCACAACCCGGCGCGACGCCCACACCCACCCCGCAAGCGGAGGAGCCGGTCGCGCCGTAGCTGATGTGAGAGCGCCGTAAGAAAAAGACCAGACCGGATATCCGGTCTGGTCTTGTGGTTAGGGAGTCATGATGACTCCGCCGCACCTCTCGAAATTCGCCATGTGCTCCGCCTCATTTCTGGAAAAGAAGTGGCTCCCGTCGTTGGCGGTGCAATCGACCATGAAGAAGTAGTAGTCGGTCTCTGCCGGGAACGCCGAGGCGTGGATGGCGCGCAGGCCGGGACTGGCGATGGGCGCGGGCGGCAGGCCCACGTTGCGATAGGTGTTATACGGCGAATCGACCTCCAAATCGCGGAAGAAAAGCTGCGCCTTCCACCAACTCCCCTCATCGGGGCGGTAGCCCAGGGCGTATTGCACCGTCGGACACGCCGAGAGCGTCCAGCCATCGCGCAGGCGGTTGTGGAACACGCCGGCGATCAGCGGACGCTCGGCATCCACGACCGCCTCGCGCTCCACAATCGCAGCCAGCGTGATGCCCTGGTAGAGCGTCAAACCGCGCTCGGTAAAGCCCGCCTGGATCTCCGGCGTGACCTGGCGCTCGAAGTCCGCCAGCATCCGGCTGATGAGGTCATAAGCGGTGGCATCTACCGCCAGCCGGTAGGTGTCGGGGAAGAGAAAGCCCTCCAGCGACTTCGTGACCGGCACATGGGCCAGAATCGGATACTTGTCTACCAGATCACTGGTCGCCCACCCGGTCTGCGCCAGTTGCAAAAACTGATCCGGCGGGATAGTCGTCTGCTCCGCCACCAGAGCCGCCACCTCTTCCAGCCGCCGGCCTTCGGGAATGGTAACGCGCTGCTCTTCGGCCTGGGCCTGTTGCAGCGTCCGCGCAATCTCTGGGATGGTCATGGTCTGGCGCAGAGTGTAGCGCCCCGCCTGGATGCCCGCGTCAAGGCCCTTGTATTGCACATAGCGGCGGAAAAGCTCCGTATCCCCGATCAGGCCCATCGCGCGGAGATTCCCCGCGATCTGCGCCACGCTCTGGCCCGACTCGACGGTGAAGGTGACCGGGCTGTCGTCCGTGCCGGCGGGCTGGCGCAGCGCCTCGGATTGCCCCTCGATGTAAAAGCCCAGATACAGGCTCTCCAGTGAACATCCTAGCAACAGTAACGTGACCAGGAAAGCGGTCAGGATGATCTGCCAACGTTTCATAGTTTGTTTATCTCCGTAACTCTATTCTGAGCGAATAGCTCCAAGTCCCCGTTTGGGGGACGCCTTAAGCGAGTACTTATAAAACGATCCGTGGCGCGATGGGTTGCCTTCTTCCATCTTTCAACCGCGCGCGTCGAGATAGCTCTGCAAGATAACCGCCGCCGCCACTGCGTCGATCCATTCCTTGCGCGGGGTCTTGTCCTGCGCGTGCATCACGCGAATGGCTTCCTGGGTGGTCAGCCGCTCATCCCAGAGATGGATGGGCACATTGATCACCGTGCCCAGTTCCGCACTGTAGTCGCGCACCCAGGCGGCCTGCGAACCTTCGCTGCCATCCATCTGGAGGGGAAGCCCCACCACCAGCGCCTCGACGCCGTGCTCCTGTATCAATGCCGCGTACTGCGCGAAGTCGGCGGCGCGGGAGGTGCGTTGCACCACCGCGAGCGGGCGTGCGATTATGCCCAGGGTATCGCTGATGGCGACTCCGATGCGGCGATCTCCCAAATCCAGGGCCAGATAGCGCATCAGTTGCCCCAATCTGCCGGCACGACCTCCACGCTGGTGCGAATGGGCAGCCAGGGGACAAAGGGGAACCAATCGGGGGTCACGGTGATCTGGGGCAGCTGCGCCAGCGGGAGCGTGGCGGCCAGCGTCGCCGTAGCATCTTCGATGGACTCGCCCTGAATCGCCTCAACGGCGGCTGCCGTGTTGATCTCGGCGGCGGCGTGCCCGTGCGCGGTAACGTAGAAGGTGAAGCGTCCCGGCCCCACATCCTCCTCCGCCGCCTCGCCGTACTCGAAGCGGGCGTCGATGAGCGTGTAGCCTTCGGGGAGTTGCTGCGCCAGCGCGCGGAAAGCCACCGCCTGCGCGTCGGCGCGGCTGACCGCCTGGCCTGTGACCAGCAAGCGCAGCGACAGACCGAGTATATTTGTGCGCGCGCCGACCATGTGGGTGTACGCTTGCCGGGGTACGGCCTGCACCACCAGGTTTTGTTGCGGCAAGAACTCGCCGGGATTCAGATAAACCGGGTCTTGCAAGCGTTGGTACGCCTCGGCCAACGCTATCTGGGCGGCCAAATCCCACACGCGCGCCCGGTCTTCTTCAGAAGCCGTTGCCACCGTCTCGCTCTGCGCGCCAGTCGTGGGGGCCGGATTGGTCACGCGCACGGCAGAGCCGATAACGCCCTCTACGAGATTGATCTGGAAAGCCGCGACATTACCGCCGGGGCCTTCTTCCAACGCCTCGATGGGAGCGGAAGCCTGCCCAAAGGCGGGCAAGGTCACGTCTTGCGTAGTGGCGAAACGCACGGGATACGATCCCGCCGTCGTGCGCACCACCGTTCCAGAGGGCACCAAGTAATCCTGCCCTAGCAAATTGGTTAAGAGCACCTGTCCTCTGGCCTGCCCGGAAAAGGAAAGCCCGCGCCCGGTGGTGCCCACTTCTGCGTAGCCCTCGAATTCATCGCCGATGCGCCGCGCGGGGATAATGCCCCGTTGCAGGTCTACCGCGTTCAGGGTCGGATCCACCGACACCTTCACCACGCGGGAATAGGTCATCCCCTGGGGCACCAGCGTGATGTGCGCCGAGGGCAACGAGAGCACCGCCGTCCCCCCCACGACGAGCAGCACGACGACCAACACCAGCACTTCCAACCCAATGAGCCACTTGGGTTGTTTGCGAGGCAGGGGGAGCTTGGGGCGGCGCGGTTCGGCAGCCCACCACGCGCGCTTGGGACGTTTCAGTGCGGTAGCCGGCTTGATTTTGGGCAGCGTGCCATCCCGTTCCACATGAGCCGCCGCTGCCGCCTGCGTGGGGAAAACGTGGAAGCCGGCGGCGCGCGCAACGGGTTGCCGGGCCGGGTCTTCGATCACCCAGGCCACGTGCATCTCGCGTTGCTGGGCCTCGCGGTACAAGAACTCGTAATCCAGGGGATGCGTCCAGCCCTTCTCGATGTCCCATGAGAGCGTGAGGAGCACCGGCTCATCGCCCGCGCGGCGCAGGGCCTCGCGCGCGGTGTAGCGGTTATCCGTCGGTGTGATCTGTATAGTCTTCATCAGTTGGGAGTATGCCATAACTTTGAGATTTGCCAAGTGCATTGACTTTCTTTCTACTTTATAGTATAACACACCCTGGAATTTAGAAGACAATTATCATAAAATCGGGGGCACGCGATATGCCCCGGAAACAGGAGAGACATGCCTACATTGTCAACACAAACCCTGGGCTATCCCCGCATCGGGCGGGAGCGCGAGATGAAGCGCGCGTTGGAAGCATACTGGAAGGGCGAGATGGATGCGGACGCGCTCTGGGCGACCTTCTGGGAGGTGGCGGAAGCTGGCTGGCGCGACCAACTTGCCGCCGGTATCGATCACATCGGCGTGGGGAGCGCGTCGCTCTACGATCCCGCGCTGGACTGGGCCGCGCGCCTGGGGCTGATTCCCCCGCGCTTCCGCGCCCTTGCGGGGCTGGAGCGCTACTTCGCTATGGCGCGGGGCGCGGACGACATCCCCGCGCTGGAGTTGACCAAGTGGTTCGACACGAACTACCATTATCTCGTGCCAGAAGTGGACGCGGGCGACCTGCTCCCCGCCGATTTCTCGGACTTCCTGGCGCTGGTGGAGCGCGCTCAGGCGATTCTGGGGACGCGGGCCGTGCCCATCGTGCTCGGCCCGGTGACGCTGCTGCGCCTGGCCCGGCTCGAAGGCGACTTCGACGCGGCGCTCGCAGCGCTGCTCCCCCGCTACGCGGCCTTGCTCGACGCGCTCCAGGCGCTCGGCGTGGCCGAGGTGCAACTCCACGAACCCGCGTTGGTTCAGGGCGATGCCGCGCTCCGCGCCCCGCTGGAGAAGGCGCTGGCGGCGCTGGCCGAGGTCGGCGTGCCGCTGAACCTCGTGACCTTCTTCGACGACGTGGGCGACGCGTACCCGTGGCTGGTGCGGTTGCCCGCCGAGGTCATCACGCTGGATTTCACGCGGGGCGACACCCTCGGCCTGGTGCAGCGTTACGGCTTCCCCGCCGACAAGGTGCTGGCCGCCGGCGTGGTCGATGGGCGCTCCGTCTGGCGCGTGCAGCCCGCCCAGGTCGTGCCGCTGGTGGAGGCGTTGCGCGCGCTGGCCCCGAATCTGCGGGCGAGCGCGTCGGCCTCGCTCCAGTTCGTGCCCTACAGCGCCGCCCGCGAGACAGAGCTTTCCGAAGCCCTGCGCGGCGTGCTGGCCTTCGCCGAAGAGAAGCTGGCCGAGCTAGCGACGCTGGCTCAGGGCGATATGGGGGCCGCGAGCGCGGCCTGGGGCCGCTTCCGCGCCTTCGCGCCCGCCGATCCCGCCGTGCAGGGGCGGGTCGCCGCGCTGGAACCCGCAGACTTCGCGCGGGCCGCGTCCTACGCCGAGCGCCGCCCGCAGCAAATCGCCTTGCCGCTGCTGCCCACCACCACCATCGGCTCCTTCCCGCAGACCGCCGAGGTGCGGCGGATGCGCGCCCGCTTCCGCCGGGGCGAGTTGACCCGGGCCGAGTACCACGCCGAAGTCGATGCCTTCATCCGCCACGCCATCGAAATCCAGGAGGAGATCGGCCTCGACGTGCTGGTTCACGGCGAATTCGAGCGCTCCGATATGGTGGAATACTTCGCGCAACAGCTTCAGGGCTTCGCCTTCACGCGCTACGGCTGGGTGCAGAGCTTCGGCAGCCGGTATGTGCGCCCGCCCATCATCTACGCTGACGTGGCCCGCCCCGCGCCGATGACCACCCGCGCCTTCGAGGTCGCGCAGGCGCTCACGGAGAAGCCCGTCAAGGGGATGCTCACCGGCCCCGTCACCATCCTCAACTGGTCGTATCCGCGCGTGGACATCCCCCGGCGCGAGATCGCGTACCAGATCGCGTTGGCCCTGCGCGATGAGATCGCCGACCTGGAACGCGCCGGCGCGCGCATCATCCAGGTGGACGAACCCGCGCTGCGCGAGGGCCTGCCGCTTCAACCCGCCCGCCGCGAGGCGTACCTGACCTGGGCCGTGGACGCTTTCCGTCTGGCGACGGCGCGGGCGCGGGCCGCCACCCAAATCCACACGCACATGTGCTACGCGGAGTTCGGCGCCATCCTCCCCGCCATCGACCGCCTCGACGCCGACGTGATCTCCATCGAAAACGCCCGCAGCGGCGACGAAACCCTGCGCGAGTTGGCCGATTACGGTTATAGCCGCGAGGTCGGCCCCGGCGTCTACGACATCCACAGCCCGGTAGTGCCCGCGCCAGAGTTCATCCACGAGAAACTGGCTGCCTTCCTCACCTACCTCGACCCGGAGCGGGTGTGGGTCAACCCGGATTGCGGCCTTAAGACCCGCGCCTGGCACGAAGTCGTCCCGGCGTTGGAGTCGCTGGTGGCAGCAGCGCGGGAGCTGCGGGAGAAAATATAGCGCGTGTTGCGTGTTGCGTATTTTTGTTTTTACGCAACACGCAATAGAGAGGGGGAACTATGAACAAACTTACAATCCTACAACGTCTCGATATCACGTCCGCGCCGCTGGTGGCCGACGGCGCGATGGGGACGATGCTCCACGCGCGCGGCGTGCCGTTCGGCGCGTGCTTCGACGCGCTCAACCTGACCGAGCCGGCGCTGGTGGCCGACATCCATCGCGCCTACATCGACGCCGGGGCCGAGGTCATCCTCACCAACACCTTCGGCGCGAACCGCTACAAGCTGGCCGAGCACGGCCTGGACAAGCAACTGGCCGACATCAACCGCGCCGGGGTCGATCTGGCCCGCCGCGTGGTCAGCGCGTCCTTCCGCGAGGTGCTGGTGGCGGGGGACGTGGGGCCGCTCGGCGTGCGGCTCGCGCCGTTTGGCCGGGTGCAATTGGAGCAAGCCCGCGCCGTCTTCGCGGAGCAGATCGCGGCGCTGGCCGAAAGCGGTGTGGATTTGATCGCCATCGAGACGATGACCGATCTCTACGAGGTGGTCGAGGCGCTCCAGGCAGCGCGCGAGGTGGCCGAAGCCCTGCCGGTGGTGGCGTCGATGACGTTCACGCGGGATGACCGCACGCTGCTCGGCGATTCTCCGGCGAAGGTGGCCCGGCGGATGCGCGAGGCCGGGGCCGACATCCTGGGCGTGAACTGCTCTGGCGGGCCGGTGCAATTGTTGCGCCTACTGCGCAAGCTGCGCGCCACCGTCCCCGACGCGCGGTTTTGGGTCAAGCCCAACGCCGGGTGGCCGGAGCAGGTGGCCGGGCGGATTATGTACCCGGCCACACCGGAGTATTTCGGCGAGTACGCCTGGGCCTTCGCCGAGGCGGGCGCGGACGTGCTCGGCGGATGCTGCGGCACCACGCCTGATCACATCGCGGCGATGCGGGCCGCGCTGGATGCCGGGCCGCCGGAGCGCGTGCTCCAGGCTGGCCGCGTGCCACGCGAGTCCGCCGATGTGCCGGCGCGCTCCCCGGAGCAACCCTCGTGCCTCTCGCAGAAGCTGGCGGCGGGCAAGTTCGCCCTGGCGGTGGAGATGGACCCGCCGCGGGGCCTCTCAACGCACAAGCTGCTGGCCGGCGCGAGCCTGCTTGCAGAAGCCGGGGCCGACGTCATCAACGTGGCCGACAGCCCGATGGCGCGGATGCGGATGAGTCCCTGGGCCGTCTGCGCCCTCATCCAAAAGAAGGTGGGCATCGAGACCACGCTGCACTTCCCCACGCGGGGGCGCAACCTGCTGCGCGTCCAGGGCGACCTGCTGGCCGCGCACGCCCTGGGCATCCGCAACGTCTTCGTGGTAATGGGCGATCCCACCGCCATCGGCGACTATCCCGAAGCGATGGATGACTACGACCTGGCCCCCTCTGGCCTGATCAAGCTCATCAAATTGGGATTCAACGCGGGGCTGGATCACGCCGGAGCCGACATCGGCCAGCCGACGGCGTTCTTTGTGGGAGGCGCGCTCAACCTCACGCCGTCCGATCCGGAGCGCGAGATCAAGGTGCTGCGGCGCAAGGTGCGTGGCGGCGTCGATTTCTTCCTGACGCAGCCGGTCTACGATCCGTCGGCCGCCGGCCGCTTCCTGGAGCGCTACGCGGCGGAGCACGGGCCGCTCAACGCGCCGGTGTTGGTGGGGATATTGCCGCTCTATGGCGCGCGCCACGCGCGTTTCCTGCACAACGAGGTGCCGGGGATCACCATCGGGCCGGAGATCTTCGCCCGGCTGGAAGCCGCCGGGAAGGACTCGCCCCACGAGGGCGTGCGCATCGCCGTGGAGCTAATCCACGCGCTGCGGCAATGGGTGCAGGGCGTCTACCTGATGCCCGCCTTCCATCGCTACGACCTCGCGGCGGAGATTGTGCAGGCTGGCGCAAAGATGCTGTGAGGCGTCGCGCGCGTCCCGCAGTACGCGGTCAAGTAAGGCGTTCAGATCTGCGGACGGTGTGGGGCAGTGATCTTATACGCCCCAGAAATCGCCTTGACATATTTCCAGAGCCATGTATAATACATCACGTTGATGCGGGGTGGAGCAGTGGCAGCTCGTCGGGCTCATAACCCGAAGGTCGGTGGTTCGAATCCACCCCCCGCTATATTTTTTGGGCGAGGTAGCTCAATGGCAGAGCAGGGGACTCATAAGCCCTTGGTTGGCGGTTCAAATCCGCCCTTCGCCATAAGGAAAAACTGCCACCAAAAAAACTATGCGCTTGTAAAAGTGCATTGAGTCAGGGATTGCGCACAGCTTGCGAGGCGATAGCGCAATCCCGATTTTTTTTGTTCCGGGAGACTTAAAAACCGCTCCCTTTGGGGAGTTTAACCTTTCAGCTCCCCTTGCTCTTCCTCGGTGATCTCCTCACCGGCTGAATCACGGCGCGACTCAATAAACCGTTGAGCCTCCTCATCCGTGATGACCCAAACTGTTGAAATCTTTTGGGCCTTGACCTTATCGTGAGCTATTAGGTAACGAATATACCGCTCTGTAAGGCCTGTGGCACTTGCCAAATCCTCTGTTGACCACATAATTCCTCCCTAGTGTCCCTGCTATCCGTTAGCGGATAATTTGTCAACCCCCAAATTCCGTTTTTCCCCCGGTTTTTCCAAAATTCCTTTTCCTCTTTATGGGATAACGGCCCCTTCTCCCCTCACGCCCGCCGCGATCCCCCCGCCACAGCCCTCGAGG
>SLSP01000221.1 GCA_007130345.1 Thermoflexales bacterium | reverse complement strand
GCAAGATGCGCGCCTGGGAGAGGCAAGAGCAGGAGCGCGAGATGGACAGAATCGCCGCCAAGAACAGGAGATAGCGTGGCCTTACCACAGATCGGCCTAGAGGCGGTCCTGAAGGACAAAGCCTTCAACACGGCGATGGGCAACTATATGCGCGGCGTGTCCGACATGACCGGGCATACCGAGCGCGCGGCGGGGTCCATCGGCAGCCAGTTCATGGGCCTGGGCGAGTCGGTGCTCAAGTTCTCGACGCTGACCGTCGGGGCCATGGCGGCGGTGGGCACGGCGCTGGCGGTGGCCTTTGGCGCGGCTGCGTTCTCCGCTGGCAAGCAGCACGAAGATGCGATGCGCACTATCATTATTGGCACCGGCGCGGCGGGCGAGGAGCTGGACGGACTGATCGGCTCTGCCCGCCGCGTGGGCAAAGAGGTTCCCCAGGGAATCGGCGAGGCCGCCGTGGCCATCGCCGACCTCAACACGCGACTGGGCCTCACTGGCGACGAGCTGGAAGCGTTGGCTACGCCGATCATGGACCTGTCGCGGATGACCGGCACAAACGTCAACGACAACGTGCGCAAGCTGACGCGCACCATGGGAGACTGGGGCGTCTCCAATGAGGATGCTGCGGGCTTCCTGGACAAGCTCTGGCTGGCATCGCAGAACACGGGCGTTAGCGTTGATCAGCTCATGACGCAGATGGTGGCCTACGGCGCGCCCATGCGCCTGTTCAACTTGAGCATCGAGGAGGCCATCGCGCTCTTTAGCAAGTGGGAAATGGAGGGCCTCAACACCGAATTGATCATGGGGTCGCTGCGTATCGCGGCGGCGGGGTTTGCCCGCGACAATATCGATCTCAAAGAGGGGCTTTGGGGCACCATCGATGCCATCCAAAACGCGACGTCCGAGTCCGCGGCTCTGGCCATCGGCATGGACACTTTTGGCCGACGCGCTGGGCCAGACATGACCGCTGCAATCCTAGAGGGCCGCTTTGCCATAGATGACCTGGTAGAGATGCTAGGCGAAGCGGACGGCGCGCTTGCGAACACGGCGGCGGCCAGCCTGACGATGAGCGAAAAGTGGCAGATCGCACGCAACCGCATATCTGACGCCATGATGCCGCTGGGCGAAATGCTCATGGGATCGCTGGGCTACGCGCTAGACCAGATCATGCCCAAGCTGGAATACCTGATCCCGCTCCTGATAGAGGGGCTGACGCCCGCGTTTGCAAAGGTGGTCGAGGTCTCTGAGGTTTTGCTCGACGCCTTCTTTGCCCTCATTGATGGCGATTATGACACCTTCTGGTACTTGATGGAAGACGCGATCAATACCTCACTCAACGCGCTGGGAATGGCGAGTGTCGATTTTCGCGGGTTCATCGAGACCATGAAGGGCGTGATCGAGCAGGTGTCGCGGTTCGTGGATACCTACGGCAAAGAGCTGAAGGCGGCGCTGATCGCCATCGGCGCGGTGTTGGCAGCGGCTGCTATCGCAGCGGGCATCGCAGCTATCGGCGCGGCCATCGCTGCGCTGGTTACACCTGTCGGTGTGGTCGTGGCCGCCGTGGGCCTCCTTGCCGCTGCGTGGGCGGGCAACTGGGGCGGCATCCAGGACAAGACGCAGGCGGTGATCGACTGGCTGCAACCGTTCATCGCCGGCGCGCTGGGGTTCATCTCGGGGCTGTGGGAAAAGCACGGCGAGGATGTGACTCGCGAGGCGTCGGCGATGTGGGAGCAGATCCAAGAGATCGTTACGCTGGTTATCAGTCACGTGCAAAAGTTCGTTGGTGATGCGCTTGACGCCATCCAGCGCTTTTGGACAGAGCACAGCGACCGCATCGTGGCCATCGTGGGGCCGCTCTGGGACAGCGTCGTCGCCATCGTCGAGTTTGCCATCAACCTCATCCGCGAGGTTATCACCGCCGTTTTGCAGGCGTTACAAGGCGACTGGGACGCATTCGGCCAGACCCTGCTGCGCATCGTCGAGTCGGCATGGGAGACGCTGATTCGCGTCGTCGAAAACCAGCTCACGGCGCTGGTGCGGTTGGTGAGCTGGGCGGTAGAGGAGGCCATCAACGCCTTCAAGAGCGTTGACTGGGGTGCGGTGGGCAAGTCCGTAATCGATGGCATCATCAAGGGCGTCAAGGGCGGCGTGGGTGCGCTGGCAAATACCGCACGCAACATGGCCAAGTCGGCCTACGACAGCGCCATGAATTTTCTCCGCTCCAGATCCCCGTCTGAGCTTTTTGCCGAGGCTGGGATTACCATCCCGCAAGGTCTTGCAGAGGGCATCGACAAGGGCGCGCCCGAGGTGCTGGCATCGATGGAAAAGATGTTCAAGTCGATGGCCAGCATTATGTCGTCTATCACCTCCCTCGGCGGCTATCAAGGCATTCCTGATCTGGCCCAGGCCGCCGACGCCTTCTCCCGCGATTTCGATACCGTGCTGAGCGTGCTGATGCTGGCCGTCGAATATGTCGACGAGCAAATCCGCGAGTTCATGGACGAAGCTGGCCAGGCGTGGCAGCTGGCGCAAAAGATG
>SLSP01000324.1 GCA_007130345.1 Thermoflexales bacterium | reverse complement strand
CAGTCTGCTCATCCCGCCTCCCACGCCCACGCCCGGCCCGACGCCCACGCCACGCCCCGACGAACCTGACGCGGCTCCCGGAACGCACTTCCTCTATACAGTCCAAACCGGCGACACGCTCTCGACTATCGCGCAGGAGCACGGCATCCGGCTCAGCGATCTACGGGCGGCTAATGATATCCCGCAAGATTCAGAAACTATCCGGGCAGGCCAGGTCATGATAATCCCACTGTACACGCCCACGCCCGAAGTCACGCCGATTGTGGGGGGGGGCACCCCCACGCCGCGCCCGCTCTATCCCGCCCCCACGATGCTGTATCCGCCCGAAGGCACGGTCTTCTCCGGCCCCGATGCCAATATCGTGTTGCAGTGGGTCTCTGTGGGCATTCTGCAAGAGCGTGAGTATTACAAAATCGAGCTGATTGTGCCCACCCAAGACGGCAAGACCTCGCGGACGTACTACTCTCGCGCGACTGCCTGGCGCGTACCGGTGGAGCTTTACCCACCTTTAGATATACCTGAGCGCGTATTTGAATGGCGCGTCAGTGTAGCGCGTCAGATTACCAGCGGGGCGGAGCCGGATTACCGGGACATCAGCCAGATGAACCGGCGGCGCCCGTTTACTTGGGCCACGGATTAGCCACAGCGAGACCTATCGAAACCGCTCTGGATCAGGTTAAGCCTCCGAAATCTGTCACCTTGAACCTTAATCTCATTGACCGAAACCTTCACCCTAGAAAGGAACTCCGATGAAACAAGCCTCCGGTAGCAAAAAAGTTTCAGCCGAATTCTTTGCGCACGGCTATCGTATGTCGGGCACCTACATCATCCGCAATCAGCTTCTGGCAGATGTGATTTACGACCCGACGACCGATTACCTCCTCCTCCACGACGCTTACCTCTCACCCATTATGCACCCCGCGCGCATCAGCGCCTACTATAAACTCACCCTGATGGACAAATCTAATCTCGACTTTGTCCTCACCGTCAATCAACGGGATGGCTTGCGCCGCGATCAACACTATGGGATCCCCGGCAACCGGTTCACTGTGTATCTGACGTTGCCCTATTTCGAGATTACCGGCGATCTCTTTACCACGATGAAGATATTCCACCCCAAAAGCTACATCACCACCGAAGCCAGTGAATTCATCACGCTGCTCGATGTTACAGCCCATTCCACCTTCAACCCCGATGTCAGCTATCAGGCCGGGGCCGCCCTTATCCATCGCTCAAAGCTAAGTTACTTTGGCGAGAAACTGAGCTAACCGAGAGATACAACACGGCACACACACCCATCTTAAGGAGAAGACTATGGCACGCATCCTGATCATCGATGACAATCGCGATATGCTCAAAATGTTGCGGATGATGTTGGAAAAGCGCGGTCAGCACGAGGTGACTACCTATGCTGATGGACAAGAAGGTCTGGAGTACGCGCTCTATGAAAAGCCCGAAGTCGCGGTTGTGGATGTGATGATGCCGGACATCAGCGGGTACGACGTGGTCAAGAAGCTGCGGAATGATCCCAGAACCCGCGATATGGGCATTATCATCCTTACGGCGCGCGGCCATCCGGTGGATCGAGAAGCGGCCCTCGCAGCCGGGGCCGATGAGCATCTGGCCAAGCCGGTGGATATGGAGGCGTTGCTATCCGGCATCGACGCCGCTCTCCACCGCGAGAGAACGCCGCCGGACGACGCGCCATCGGAGCATACCCCCGCCCCCAAGCCCAAGCCGCTACCGGCGCTGGTGGTGCCCGTCTTCAGCCTGCGCGGCGGCATTGGCGTGACGACGCTGGCCGTCAATCTGGCGACGATCTTCCAACAGGTAGCCCCAACGCTCCTGCTCGACCTCTCGCCCAACTCTGGGCACGCGGCGCTCTTTCTGGGATTACGGGTACAGCAACACTGGGGCAACCTCCTCGCGGCACCGGATACCCCGCTGGACTCCCTGCTTCTCCAGCACGCTTCGGGGCTTCAGGTTCTCGCGGCCCCCCCGGCACCTCTCCCGCAAGCCTTCTTTAGCGAAGCGGAGATCGCCGGCTTGCTCAAACAACTGGAGCAGTTCGCGCGCATCTGCGTCGTCGATATGCCCCCGGTGCTGAATCCCACCGCCAGGGCCGTACTGGCCCAGGCCGCCACGATCATCCTGGTGACAGGCGACGATCCGCCGGCTATCCAGACCACACTGGCGACCGTCCAGGCCCTTCAGGAATACAAGGACCGGATCGTGCTGGTGCGCAACACCCTCGACAGCGCCTTACACCCGCCACCGGACGCCGTCCAGCGCGCCTTGCGCTGTCCCCTGGCTGTCGATGTGCCTTACGACGCGACCCAGGGCGCAGCCTTACGCAAGGGCCTCCCCCTGGCAGCGGTGCAACCTAAAAGCCCGATGGTCACGGGCATGAAGCGCGTTGTCCAAATCGTTCTGACCCAGATGAAAAAACGCCAGTGACCGCGCCTTCAACTCACCTGGCGGTTCGTGGCGGCTTTGCACTGCCCAACTCAAAACCCCCCGTGTACACGGGGGGTTT
>SLSP01000064.1 GCA_007130345.1 Thermoflexales bacterium | reverse complement strand
CTGAAAGAACCCTAAAAATCCGATTTTTTAGAAACTTGATACGAGATGTAGATTTTCCGCGTGCGAATTTCATATATTTAGTAGGTCGCGTGTGGAAAAATCGGATTTTTGGACTTTTTTCAGGGGACTCAATTCATCATTTGCCATTTTTAAGGAGCCACTATGCACCTCTTAATCACCGGAGCGACCGGATTTGTCGGAACCCACTTGCGCCGTTATCTGCTGGCAGCGACGGATTGGACGATCACCGGCACCGCCTTCCCCGATGTCCCGCCTGTGCCGTTGGATGCCGAGCGCGAGCACCTGCTCACGCTGGATTTGCGGGCCGCCGAGGCCACCCGCGCCGTCCTGGAAGCCCATCGCCCGGACGGGATCATCCATCTGGCAGCGCAATCCCACGTCCCCACCGCGTATCAAGACCCCTGGGCCACGCTGGAGAACAACATTCGCGGCCAGATCAACTTGCTGGAAGGCTGCCGCGCGCTGGACATCGCGCCCCGCGTGCTCGTCATCGGCTCCGGCGAGGAGTACGGCCGCGCCGACGCCAGTGAACTGCCGCTGGTGGAGGCGCATCCCCTGCGCCCGGAGAACCCGTATAGCGTGAGCAAGGTGGCCCAGGACGTGATGGGCTACCAGTATTACATCAGCTACGGGATGCCGATACTACGGATGCGGCCTTTCAACCACATCGGGCCGGGGCAGTCGCCGCGCTTCGTGCTGCCGGCCTTCGCCAGCCAGATCGCGGCCATCGAGGCGGGGCGGCAGGAGCCGGTGCTGCGCGTGGGCAACCTCGAAGCCGCGCGCGACTTCACCGACGCGCGCGACGTGGTGCGCGCGTATCACCTGGCGCTGGAGCGCGGGACGCCGGGCACGGCGTACAACGTCGCCTCCGGGACGCCGCGCCCGATCCAGTCCATCGTCGATCTGCTGCTGGACTTGGCCCGCGTGGACATCCGCGTGGAGATCGACCCGGCGCGCTACCGGCCCGCCGACGTGCCCGTGCTCTACGGGAGCGCGGCCCGCCTCCAACGAGACACCGGGTGGCAGCCGGAGATCGCCTTCGAGCAGACGATGGCGGATGTGCTGGAGGAGTGGAGAAGATAGTATTGCATATTGCGTATTGCATATTGCGTATTTTTGCAAGACTTGACGTTTGACGTTTAACCCTTCGGCTCACCAAAAATAACGTGAGCACATGGATACGTTCAAACGTTCACACGTTCACACGTTCAAACGTTCAAACATTATTTTCAAAGGAGAACAACCCATTATGACTAAACCTACCGCGTTAATCACCGGGATCACCGGGCAGGATGGTTCCTACCTGGCGGAATTTCTATTGGAGCAGGGCTACGACGTGCTTGGGATGGTGCGGCGCACCAGCACGCTGAACTTCAACCGCATCCACCACATCCAGAACGACATCACGCTGGTCTCCGGCGACTTGCTGGATCAAGGCTCGCTCATCGGCATTTTGCGCGAGCATCGCCCGCAGGAGATCTACAACCTGGCGGCGCAGTCCTTCGTGCCGACCTCGTGGAAGCAGCCGGTCTTTACTGGCGAGGTCACGGGGCTGGGCGTCACCCGCGTGATGGAAGCCATCCGCACCGTCGATCCGACCATCCGCTTCTACCAGGCCAGCAGCAGCGAGATGTTCGGCAAGGTGCAGGAAGTGCCGCAAAAGGAGACCACGCCCTTCTACCCGCGCTCGCCTTACGGCGTGGCGAAGGTCTACGGGCACTGGATCACCGTGAACTACCGCGAGTCCTACGACCTCTTCGCTTGCTCCGGCATTTTGTTTAACCACGAGAGTCCGCGGCGCGGTCTGGAATTCGTCACCCGCAAGATCACGTACAACGTGGCGAAGATCAAGCTCGGTCTGGCGGACAAGGTGGGCCTGGGCAACCTGGACTCCAAGCGGGATTGGGGCTACGCCGGCGATTACGTCCGCGCGATGTGGCTGATGCTCCAGCAGGACACGCCGGACGATTATGTCGTCGGCACAGGCGAGACGCACTCGGTGCAGGAATTCTGCGAGGCGGCGTTCTCGGCGGTGGGCCTCAACTGGCGCGACCACGTCTACCAGGACCCGCGCTTCATGCGCCCCGCCGAGGTGGACTTGCTGGTCTCCGATCCCGGCAAGGCCCGCGAGAAACTCGGATGGGAGCCGCAGGTCAGCTTTGAGGCATTGGTGGAGATGATGGTGGTGGCGGATATGGCGCTGCTGAAAGAAGAGCATAAGTTGTAGGAACGCTTCTGGAATAGCCCTGACAGGTTTTGGAAACCTGTCAGGGCTGACGATATTATGACAGAATACCCCATCTTCCAGATGACGTGCCAAACCACGACCGTGACGGTACAGGTGATCGCGCCCGCTATCCCAGAGGACGCGACCGCGCGTGTTGACGTGGGCGGTTTTGATGTCCAGCACGCCTGCGCTCCGGCCCCGGCGACGTTGGTGTTCGTCCCCACGCCCGCAACGGGATTGGCCCACGTCCAGGCGCAGGAGCAGTGCGAGTACGAGGTCTGGCTGACGT
>SLSP01000120.1 GCA_007130345.1 Thermoflexales bacterium | reverse complement strand
TGGGATTGGGCGTCTCTGCGACAATGCGGTAGCTGGTGGTGATCTCCGCCACCTGGCTCAACATCGCGTTGACGCTGCAATAGGTGGTCTGCGATAGCTCAATGGCGCGTTCCAGCGCCTTCTCGCTGAGGCCCTCCCCATAAGCCACATACTCCAGGTGGATTTTGGTGTAGACTTTGGGGTGCTCCTCGGCGTTTTCGGCGTTCACCTTGACCTGCAAATTGGTGAGGGGCTGGCGCTTCTTGGACATCACCGCGATGACGTCCATCGCAGAACATCCGGCCAGGCCCATCAGTACCACTTCCATTGGGGTCGGGCCGCTGTGCGTCCCATACTCCGCTTTGCGCGAATCCAGGATGATGGACGCGCCATCTCCGGCGTCGGCCACCAATCGCATACCGGGGCCAATCCAGGTAACATTAACTGTGCTCATAGGTCATCTCCTTGAAAACCAGTCTAAAGTTGAATGTATTTATGTCTTAAAGTATTCGCCATAACGTGCCAAGCTCTCGCCGGATTGCCAAATCCGGCGGCTAGACGGGGATTTGACAATCCCCTCGGAGCCAAGTGTAATCAGTGGCGAAGACTTTATGACACCAACAATATCGCGTTGAACCTGCCTCAGTTATACACCCTCCGCGCTTTTTTGCAAGACGAAGCTCTGATAAATGACCGAGCCATCCGCGAATTGCTTGTAGATGCGCGCGCCCTTGACCCCGGCGAACTCCTTGACCAGCTTGGCGAGGATGCTTGGCGCGCCGCGCTGAATCTGGTCGATGCGATGGTCGTGGTCGCGGTTCAGGGCTTCCAGCACGTTGGGCGTGATGTCGCGCTGGGCGAGCAGCGTCATCCCGGTGGCGCGCAGTTGCGCGTCGAGTTCGGGCAGTTGCTCGCGGTTGCGGAAATCGGTGAACAGGAAGTGCCCGCCAGGGCGCAGCACGCGCGCGACCTCCGCCAGAAACTTCTCCATCGAGCCGTAGCAGTGCGACGACTCCACGTTGACCACCGCGTCGAAGCTGTGGTCCTCGAAGGGCAGATTCTCGGCGTCCCCGTGCTCGAAGCGCAGGCCGTCCACGCAGTGGTGGCGACTGCACAGCGTGACGGCGTTCTCGGAGTAATCGACGCCCACCATCGCGCGCGGGTTGAGGTAGCGCTGGATGTAGGATGCGCCTCCGCCGCGCCCGCTGCCCACTTCGAGCACGTCCAGTCCGGTCAGATCAATAGCGTTGGCGACGTGATGATAGAGTTGAATACAGTAACGGTTCTCTTCGTCCTCGGCTTCAAGGTGCGGCGGAATAGCGCCGGGTTCCAAATCCACGTACCCGTAGTTCATCAGCGACCAGTCATCCTTCTGATACTGGTGCGCCAAAAATTGATACATATACCGGCGCGTGAATTTGCGGAATCCCGGCGAAACATCGCATAGTTTGACGTACATCCTGGCAAGCATACACTCTCCTCTCTCTCGTTAGAAGCTATGGGTTCCCAGACTTCGGAAGTCCATACAAGGGCCACAGCACGCTGATACCCGGCTTTTGCAAAGATCGGGCCGCTGCAATGTGCCGTTGTAGACTTCCAAAGTCTAAAGTCTAATACTAACCGTTAAGGGCAATCATCAGGGCAAAGCTAACCAGTGTGCAGAGCAGTATCAGGGCGATGAACAGGACGACTATCGCGCCGCTGCCCAGGCCGACCCACGACCAGAGGCGGGTGCGGTTCTCGTCCACGGCTTGTCGCGCCGAGGCCAGCCCGATAGCGCCCAGAAGCAGCGGCAGCAGGGGCAGACAGCAGCGGAACATATCGCCGGTCACGCAACTGAGCAGCAGCGTCAGGCCGCTGACCAGCGCGCCCAACGCGAGCAGGTCGTTCATGTTGGCGGTGAAGGTCGCCCTGGGGCGAGCCTCGTCCTCTTCCACACAATAGCGTGAGGGTGGATCGTAGCGGGTATTTTCTGGGCTCATGGGGTAGCTCCTGTCTCTGGGGTTAAAATCAGCCGCTCGCGGGTGCAGCGGCGCGGCGCGTCCTGCCAGCCGAGGGCCTTGAGCACTTCATCGGGGCGGCCGGTGGCGCCGGGCCGGGCGTTGACGCGCATCCACAGCCCGATCCACGGGGCGGGGGCGTCAATGCCGCGCAGTTCATGTACCAGCGGGCGCAGATTGTAGGGTTTGCCGCGATACTTGCGCCCGCGTTTGGGCAGCAGCGCCTCCTCGCGGGCCAGGAACGCGGCGATGGCGGACTCAATGGCCTTGCGCTCCACGTCGCGCAACCAGACGCGGTACTCGGCAGCCGTCAACTGCTCGGCGAGCGCGGGTTCGTCGTCCGTGACGGCGCACACGTCTATCACGGTGAGGTCAGGCGGCGTCTTGCCCGCCAGCGCGGCGGCGATGGTCTCGGCGGTCAGCGGCGCGTGCAGGAGGAGGTCGAGCAGATCGGCCTCGCTGCCGCAGCCCACCGGGAGCGGGGCCGCAAATTGGATCCTGGGGCGCGGATTGTACCCCTGGCTGTACTTGAGCGGCACCTCCGCGCGGCGCAGACTG
>SLSP01000480.1 GCA_007130345.1 Thermoflexales bacterium | reverse complement strand
TCCGCTTCCGGGTCATCGACGAGACCTGCACCCTCTCCAAGACGACGCCAGACGAGATGATGATCCTGGTGCCGCTGCGGGACGAGGTGCGTCGGGTGCGCGACGAGGTTTTCGGGCTGATCCAAAACGGGGAAGCGCTGCAAACGCTCGAAGAAGAGGCCGCGACGATTTCTGTGCTCAATGGCACGACAGAGGGGGGGCTGGCTTATGCTACCAGCCAATACCTCGAGGCCAACGGGCTATCGGTGGCGCTTTATGCCAATGCCGACCGCCAGGACTACGACACGTCGCTGGTCATCCTCAACCGAGACAAGCCGATGACGGCGCAGCACATCTTGACGGTGCTGGACTTGCCGCCTTCGGCCCTCGTTCACGGCTCAAATCCCACCGCCGATCACGATATTGTGGTGATTTTGGGGGCGGATTACAGCCCGTAACAATAGACCTGTCAGGTTTATAAAACCTGACAGATCTTTCTCTACGGCCCCACCTCATCCAGCGGCAGCATGATGATATAGTTAAAGCCCTTCATCGGGACGTGCTCCACCACGCCGTAATGCTCGCCCAGGGCGACCAACACCGGATGTGGGTAGAATTGCGCCCGCAAAATCACCACATCGAAGGCTTCCGCGCGGATCATCGCCTCCAGTTCGCTGGTATCCAGCAGGCCATTGTTGTAGAGATTGAGCAACTGCGTGGGATTTGTCACCACGGGCTTCCCGGCCAACATCGTGAAGGCGGCCTCCTCGCTGAAGACCAGCCCCTCGGCGTTCTCGACGTACTCCATAATCCGCGCGCCGCCGGCGTAATCGCGGGGCAGCAAAAAATGGCCCACCTGCGTATAGCCCACCGTGTCGAAGTACGGGTAATCGCCGTAGACCGATTCACCCTCCACGCCGAAGACGCGGGCCACCGGTCCCCAGAACGGGCCGGCCGTGGGTAAATGCAACATCCGGGGGGCCTGCACCAGGAAGAGCAGCGGCACCAGCACGACGAAAGCCCCTGTCCACTGTGCTTTGTGTTGTGCAATCCAGTCGCGCGCGTGGCCGAGCGCGAAGCCCGTCAGCACAATCGCCGCCGCCACCGACGTGACCCAGTACGCCGCGCCCGCGCCCCACTTCCCCGACATCAGCCCGGTGCCGAGGGACGCGCAGAACCAGAGCGCGTAAATCGAGAGCCGGCCCCGGTAAGCCTCGTAGAGCACCATCGCCACCGCCAGCACAATGTAGAGCGTGTGAACCTTGAGCCACGTCTGCGTCAGCCCGATGAGTTGCGGCATCAGGAAGGCATTGACGTTGGCCGCGATGGTGTTGAGCCACCACTGCCCGCCGGTGGCCCAGTTAAGCCACAAGAAGACCGCGCCGAAGACCGCGCCAAATCCCGCCGCCAGGCCCACCGCCCGCCAGGGCTTGTGCAGAAAGAGATAGCCGAAGATCGCTACAGAGGTGAAGACGGCCAGTTGCTTCGTGTACCCGGCGACCAGCATAAAGAAGAGGCCAACCAGCGTGTTGCGCCATCGGAATCGCGCGCCCTCCGGCCCCGCGTCGATGGCCCCGGCGATAAAGTAGACGGCCAGCGTCTCAAACAGAATCATCGTCAGGTGTTGGCGGCACAGCGGGCCGACGTGATAGACGAAGTTCGAGGCGGTGTAGGAGAGGGCGGCGATCACGGGGATGAAGAGGCCGCCGGTGCGCCGCCGCACGGTGATGCCGAGCATCGCCGCCGTGAGCAGGGTAATCGTGAACGAGAGCACCCTCCCCGCCAATAACCGCTGCCCAAAGATGGGGAAGAGCGGGAGCATCAGCAGATGGAAAACCGGCGGATAGTTGGAGGAGTAAAAGGGGAAGGTATCGGCCTGACGATAAGGCCACTCGCCCTGGCTGTGAAGCACGGCGTCGTATAACTCGAAACTCTCGCCCTGGTCGTAGTCGTAGGGCCAGCGGAACAACTCTGCCGCGTAGGCCACGTAGATGCCCAGGTAGCCGAGGTACGCCAGGAGCGCCAGCGCCATCAGCGCGTGCCCGGCCCACCCCGCGATCTGCTCCCATCGCGTCTGCGGTCGCGGCAGAGACGCCGCGTAACGCGGTTCGCGCGTCGCCGCGAGGGGCACGTCGCCCTGGCGCAGCATCGGAATCCCCGCCAGCCCGAAGGCCAATCCGCTTAACAACACCGCGCGCTCCACCGGCCCGATGCCCGTCCACTGGCTCATCCCCAGTCGCCCGGCCACAAACACGGCCAGCATCCCGCCGAAGCCCGCCACCATCATCCCTATCCCGGCAAGTCGTTTCGTTATCATGGCGTGCATTATAGTGGGGCTAGGGTGAAAGGCAAGTGGGATTTCTCGGCGTGTAGTTTTGACGCTTGACGGCTCACCTTTGACTCTCCTGAAAGAACCCTTAAAAATCCGATTTTTTAGAACCTTGATACTACAAATAGATTTTCCGCGTGCGAATTTCATATGGGTAGTAGGTCGCGTGTGGAAAAATCGGATTTTTGGACTTTTTTCAGTAGAGTTACCTTTGAGGCTGAACGTGCTCAAGCTCGGAACCCGCGTTTCCCCATAAAATGTGCCTAACTTGCGAAGTGGGGTATACTTGAGATATACGCCGATGGTTGAAACCATCGGCTGTCATCCAAAGGGCGTTGAAACGCCCTGGGTTTGCCCGCTTGAACAGGTTTTGTATATCAGCCGTCGAATGCATTCGATGGAGATTGGCGCGGCGAAGACTTCATGACACACCAACCAAATTGCCGTTTGCTATTCGCAATTCGCAATTTGTAATTCGCTCTTCGTCATTCGCCAAAAAGGAGATTTATGGAACCGCGCATCACAAAACTCCAGTCCTTGATGTTGGGCCTGGTGATTGTAAGTCTGGCGGTGCTGACCGGTATCGTCATCGGCCAGCTTGTGGAACTCTACGCGCATCCCCAAGTCGCCGTGGTCTCCACGCCCACCCGGCAGCCGCCGACGGCCACGCTCACGCCGACGCCCACCATCGCCGTCACGCCAACGGCGACGGCGGCGCTCCCAACGGCGGAAATCTCGCCCTCGCCGACTCCGATCCCCACCTGGACGGAGACTTCCACGCCGACGCCCGTGCCCACGCCAACGCCCACCCCGACGCTCACGCCGACGCCTACCGAGACGCCGACGCCCACCATCGTTCCCACGCCGCTGCCCTCGCGCCGCCCTACCGCCATCCCCATCGCGGCGACGCCGACGATGCACCCTTCGTCCACGCTCAGTATCCCCACGCCGATGCCCCGCTATCACATCCCAGAGGAGGCCATCACCATCGTGGCGTTGGGCAGCGATCAGCGCCCCAACTGGAGCCACTGGAATACCGACGTGGTTCAGTACGTCATCATCTATCCCGACATCCCCTCGGTGTCAATCCTCTCCATCCCCCGCGATCTTTACGTTTATGCGCCCAACTATTGGATGATGCGCATCAATCAGGCCGATATGCACGGCACGCTGCGCGGCCACGAGGGGGGCGGATTTGGGTTGCTCAACCAGACGTTGCTCTACAATTTGGGGATCACGGCGGATTACTACGCCAAGGTCAGGTTCGAGGGGCTGATCGAAGCGGTCAATATCTTAGGCGGCATCAGCGTGCCTGTGCATTGTTACATCGAGGACTACTGGCCCTATCCCGACGAGCACGGGAACTATCACATGTTCGCCTTATCCCCCGGCGTGCATCACCTGGACGGACGCCAGGCGCTGTGGTACACGCGGTCGCGCCGGACTACCAGCGTCTTCGACCGCGAGCGCCGTCAGCAACAGGTGTTGGAGGCAATGTGGCGGCAGGCCAAAGACACCCATCTGCTACAGTTGGCCCCGAATCTGGCCCAGGATTTCTCGCACCTCTACGAAACCGATTTGACGATAGGTAACATCATCAATTTGGCGATTGTCGCTACACAACTTGAGCGCGTCAACATCCGCACTTACAACATCGGATGGCGAGAGGTGGCCGCTCACACCACGATCTATGGCGGCAACGTCTTCCTGATCCGGCCAGAAGAGGCGATGGAGGTCATCGACGCGGCGATCACCAAGCCCGCCACCAACCGCGCCCTCCAAAATCCCATTTATGTTGAGGTGTGGAATGGCACACAAAATGCCGATTGGGATTTGCTCGCCGCCGACCGGATGGCGCACTATGGCTTCGTGCCCCTCATCGGCACCCCCGACCATCAACATTATCCACGGACGCAAATTGTCTTTTTCGCGGAGACCACCAAGGGCAGCGGGCTGAACACGCTGCAATCTCTGTTTGGGGTGTGGGGGGATAACGTCGTCTATCCGGGGGAAGTGCGCGCCGACATTAAGATGCGGCTGATCATCGGCGAGGACTACAATACCTGCCCTTATCGCTGAAAGGGCCGCCGCGCTAGGGGAGCGCGGCGTAATCGAAGCCTTCGAGCACATAGCGGGTCAGCGATTCGCCCACCAGATGCTCCAGTGATGAGAGCATATCGGCCTCATCGGGCGTGAAGAAGGTGAACGCGACGCCCGTCGCGCCCGCCCGCCCCGTCCGCCCAATCCGGTGGAGATAATCATCGGGGGTGGCGGGGATGTCATAGTTGACCACATGCGAGACTTGCGGTACATCGATGCCCCGCGCGGCGATGTCTGTTGCCACGAGAATCTGATACGTGCCATCGCGGAAGCCCTCAATCGCCCGCTGCCGCCGCCGCTGTGAGAGGTTGCCCTGCAAGCAGGCCACACGATGCCCCCACTTATCCAGCCGCTCGGCCAGTCGCCCGGCGCGATGCCGGGTGCTGGCGAAGACCAGCACCGATCTCGTCTCGTGGCGGTGCCGGTAGAGCAACTCGTAGAGCAACTCGCTTTTCAGCTCTGCCGGCACGGGATACAGGCGATGCTCCACCGAGGGCACCGGCGCGACTTCGCCTACTTGAATGGTGACGGGATCCACCAGCAAGCGGTCGGCCAGTTCGCGCACACTAGCGGGCATGGTGGCGGAAAAGAGCAACGTCTGGTGCTCCACCGGCAGGAACTTGACCACCCGGTGGATCTGCGGCAAAAAGCCCATATCCAGCATCCGATCCGCTTCATCGAGCACCAGCACGCGCAAGAGTGAGAAGTCCACCGTGTCACGATCCAGATGATCGAGCAACCGCCCTGGACACGCGACTACCACCTCCACGCCATCGTAGAGTTGATCAATCTCGTGGTTGATGTTGACGCCGCCGTAGATGGTCATGCTGTGGACGCGGCTATACTGTCCGAGGGCCTGCACATCTGCCTCGATTTGCTGCGCCAACTCGCGGGTGGGGGCCAGGATCAACGCCTGGATGCGCTTGCGCGGGCCGCGCCGCAAGCACTGCAAAATCGGCAGCACGAAGGCCGCCGTCTTGCCGGTGCCCGTCTGCGCCAGCCCCAGGACATCGCGCCCGGCCAGAATCGGCGGGATGGCGCGTTGCTGAATGGGCGTCGGCGTCTCGTAACCTAGCGCGGCGACGCTGTCCAGAATGCTCGGATGTAGGTTAAATACCTCGAAATCCATCGTTTTTCTCCAGACCCGGCAAGGCGTTATGATGCCTCGCGCGCCAACTTCGGTTCGCTTCCCGCCAGGTGATCTTCACGCAGCGCGGCCACGAACATCAGCGATGAGAGCCGGTTCGCGTAGGCCAGGTTGGGAGGCCGCACGCCCGGTTCGGTCTCGGCGAAGGCCACAAGGCCGCGCTCGGCCCGCCGTATGACGGCCCGCGCCATGTGGCACGCGGCCCCCGCCACCGATTCTCCCGGCAACACAAAGTCCCGCAGCGGGGGCACGTCCGCCTCCAGCGCGGCGATCTGTGCTTCGAGCCACGCCACATCCGCCTCGGCGACGCCGGGATACTGCTCCCGCGTCTCCGGGGTGGCGGAGAGATGCGACATCAGTTGATAGAGATGGCGTTGCACTTTGGGCAACGCGCCGCGCAGCGCGGCATCCCGCGCGTGTGCCCGCGCCAGGCCGATGGCGCAGGTCGCCTCATCCAGCGTGCCGATGGTCTCCAGCAGAGCCGCGCTCTTGGGAAGCCGCGCGGCACCACCGAGTCGGGCCGTATCGCCCCGGTCGCCTTTGCCGGTATAGAAATGAGAGGGTTGCTTTTCCACGGAAAACTCCTGGTCTGTGTGAACGCTATGGGAGGGGATAATGCGCGCGCCGGGAAGGGCGCGCTTACGCTAATCAGGTCGAACCGACGCTTGGCTGTGCTCTGTTCTCCACGAAATACAGCCCCGCCGCGAAGGTGATGCTCAACACGACCAACAGCGCGATCAAGCCGCCATGAACGTCCATCGGAATACCGAAGCCGAGATTGCCGAAGGCATTCATCCCGGCGTGCATCAAGATCGCCAGCATAACGCTTTTTGTCTGGTACACGAGGAGCGTCAAAAGCAGCGAATAGGCGATGGTGGTCAGCAGATACACCGAGAAGGCATAGTCATAATGCGCGAACACGTCTATCAGAAAGAGCGGGCCGTGCCAGATGCCCCACAAGACGCCGATGAGCACCCCGGCCACGGCAAGATTCACTTTGTCCGTGAGCGCGTCCTGCAAAATGCCGCGCCAGCCGAGTTCCTCCGCGCCCCCCGCGAAAATTGCAAAGGCAAACATAATCGGCAATGCGAGGATCGCCTCCCCATCCAGATCGGGATACCACCATCCGCCGTGATAGACGATATTCGCCAGCATCCCGATAACCAGCGGCGCGGCAAGCGTCACCACCCACCAATACCAGGGCACCTTGAAGAGAAAAACGCGCTCCCAATAGGCTTTATGGGCCGCTTTGTCATACATCGTGTAGACCATAAATAGCGCGGCAAACGCCGGCGCCCCTCCCCCAATAAAGCCTAGCAAATTCAAGGGGAAGCTGCCCCATTCGAGCGTGGTTGTGGCGAGCATCAGGGCGATCAACCCGTGAGACACATACATCAACCCAAACGTGAGGGCTAAAAATACCACAATGCTTTTCTTACGATTAGGCATACGCAAACTCCTTTGATAGTACAACTTGCGGCACTCAACGGGCCAAGCGGAGGGGGAATTTGAAGTCCGCGCGTCCCAGGCAAGCACAGTATAGGGGGGCTTACACAAAAGTCAACGCCAGCCATTCCGGTCGGTGTGCAAAAAATAGCATGGCGTTGACGCTTGACGACCTCTTGTGTACACGTCAACACAGTCAAGCGACTTTCGCGGACGAACCATGCCCAAATCCCGAATTTCCCTCTTGACAAATATCTCGAAATGTATTACAATGGTGTATGTAAGTAACTTACAAATTACGTCAATACAAGTTAGGACAATACACACCCAGGAGGATTAGCATGACTGAGAAAGAAGACGTTGTAATCGAAGAAGAAGTTGTCGAAGAAGAAGCTCCGCAAGAAGCGTCCGACACCGTCGAGGAGAAGATCACAGAAGAGGTCAAGACCGCCAAGAAAGGCGCGACCGAGACCATCAAAGAAGCGCTGAATCAGGTCGAGACCTTCGGGCAGGCGTTGAGTGATGCGCTACAGAGCCGGGGCAACGTGGTGATGGTGCGCATTAACGATGAAGCATTGGAGCATCTGGATATGCTCATTGATGCGGAAATCACCAAGAGCCGCTCCGAAAGCGCGGCCTTCCTCATCAACACCGGCATTCAGGCGAACGCGGCCCTGTTCGAGAAGATCAGCGCCATCACCCAGCAGATCGTCGAGTTGCGCGAGCAGTTGCGCCAGGAAGTCAATCTTGCCCCGGATGAGGACGAGGAAGCAGCTTAACCACCGGAGCGCGAGTCCAAACTGAGGGAGGACGTTATGACAGAGGAACAGGTTATTGAGGTTGAAGTCGTCGAATCCACCGAGCCGCAGCCGTCACCGGCGCAAGCCATCGTGGATGAAACCGTCAAGTTTGTGGAAGTGTTGGGCACGGCCCTGATCAACACCGCGCAGGACGTTTCCAACTTGATGGTGGTCAAAGTCGATAAGGACACCCGGCGCTATATGGATATGCTGGTCGCCACCGGCGCGGTCAAGAACCGCACTCAGGCCGCCAACGCGCTCCTCGAAGAAGGCGTGGAAGCCAAGCGCGACCTTTTCGAGAAGATCGAGCGCACCCACGATCAGATTCAGGCGCTCAAATCGCAGATGCGCTCACTGGTCGCCGGATAGCGTCGGCCTATAACGCCAAAAGCCCTCCGTTTGGAGGGCTTTTTTACTTCTGGGCGGATCGCATCAGGCGGCGAGTGCGCCGCACCACGCGGAAGAAGTTGCGCGTGTGCGCCCAGGGGCGGATGTGGCTTCCTTCCCCGTTGTAGATGGTCTGGATGGGAATCCAGGCCAGGGTGTACCCGTGCTGCACGCACGTCACGATCATCTCCATCTCGAACTCGAAGCCCGCCTCCTCACCTTCCAGCACCGCCGCCATCATCCGCCGGCTCAACAGCCGGTAGCCGGACTGATTATCGGGCACGTCTTGCCCCAGCGCCCAGGAGAAGGCGCGCCCGCCCGCGGTGTTGGCAATCCGGCGCGATAGCGGCATCTGCCCAAAGTCCCGCGCCCCGATGATCAGGTCGGTGCCGTCGGTCGCGTAAGCCCGCAAGAAACGCGGTATCTCATCGGGATCGTGCTGCCCGTCGGCATCCAGCGTGAGCACGGCATCATAACCCCTATACAGCGCCCAGCGAAACCCTGCCCGCAGCGCCACACCCTTCCCCCGGTTGGGAATCTGGAGCAACACCTCGGCCCCCGCAGCTTCCGCCCGCGTCGAGGTCGCGTCCGTCGAACCGTCATCCACCACCAGCACCGACAGATGCGCGCTGGCCCGCGTCACCACCAGCGGGACGCGGGCGGCTTCGTTGTACGCGGGGATCACGGCCAGCAGCCGGTCAGTCTTCGGGCGCGTCGGCATCACAGTCCTCCGGTGGCTTCTCAGCAGTTACGCGCGCCTCTGCCGGGAACGGCTCCAGGTCGAAGAGCATCGCGTAGACATAGCGTCCGAGCACGCGCACCGAGGCGATAGTCGGCGCGGCCAGGGCCACGCCCAGGAATCCGCCGACCTCCAGGCCGATGATGATGCCCAAGATCACCACCATCGGATGCAACTGGATGGACGCGCCGATGATATTGGGGATCAGCACGTTCGTGTCTAGCTGGATGAAGGCGAAGAAGACTCCGAAGACCAGCAGCACAAAGGCCAAGGGGGGCAGCGGCAGATAGGTTGAGCCGTAGAATGCGGCCACGAGCAGGGCCGTCCCGCCCCAAATGGTATTGCCGATGCTCGGCAAAAACTCCAGCAGCCCGCCCCACAAGCCGAGCAACAGCGGTTGCGGAAGTCCTAGCAGCGCGCTGGCAATGCTTAACAGCACGGCGACCGTGGCGCAGAGTAGCAATTGCCCCCGGAAAAACGCCGCCCACACCCGGTTGATGTGCTGTAACAGGCAGCGCGTGTCCCCGCGATAGTCCAGCGGGGCCAGGTTGATAAACCACGCCACGAAGCGGTCGGCATCGCGGGTCAGGTAGAAGCCGATGACCAGGGTGAAGGCCGCCAAGAATCCGAGCCGGGCGGCCCCCATCACGAAGATGATGGAACTGGACGCTACCGATGTGATCACACGGGCCAGATTCGCCACCGCCTGGTTCACCAGATCGCCGACATTCACGGAATAATCGAGTATTTCGATAGTATCGAACCTGAACGTGTTGAGATATTGCAGTAATTCCAGCAACTCAGCTTGCACCAGCAAAATCTGATTGATGACCACGGGGCCGAGGAAAATGACCAGCGGGATCACAAGTGCGACCAGCACTAGATAGACCAATGAGGTCGCCGCGCCGTGTGAGAGGCGCGTCCAAGTGCTGACTCTGCGAGCGATGGGGTAGAAGATGAAGGCCATGATCATCCCGACAATCAACGGCACAAGGACCACACGGAACAGGTAGAAAAACAAACCGAAGAGTATAATCAACACGCCCGCGGCGATGCTTTTGGTTGTAGGCCCCCAATGTGGGCCATCGAGCCTGGCATAGTTGCCCAAATCATCCGGTAATCCCATCAATCTCCCTCCTTAATCATGCGATATTTGAGCAATCCCCTACACTCCAAAAGTATAATCCGACTTGGGTTGCAAGTCAAAGGAAAAATGCAGTAGCGCAAAACTAACCCTGTGACAAGAAGAAGTCCCCGGTTGATTTCAAGTAAGGACACGGATGAGTCC